>JAPKMO010000254.1 GCA_026645945.1 Anaerolineae bacterium | reverse complement strand
TCTTCCATGGCGTCCAGGAAGATGCGGGCGAACTTGTTGGGATAGTAGTATCCGCTTTTTTCAGGCGGCATAATCGAACTCCTCCAATCGGTGAAAGAAACCAATCGCAGCACAACCCGGCCCGATTCGTCAGAGGCCGTCCGTATTCAGTATAACGCTGAAGACGGGTTTAAGCCCACTGGATATTCTAACGCAATATCTTGCCGCTTGCTAACCGGCGATCACCACCAGCGGCGGTTCTTCCGTTCGCAGCTGGGGCAGCCGTCCCTGCATACTCCAGGGGCCGGTCCAGGCGATTTCGATGTCGGCAAGTTTGCCTTTCCATTCCCCGGAGTCTTCAAAAAAGACCAGTTTGTTTTGAGGCGTGCGCCCGCGCCATTTGCCCTTGTGCTGTTCTTCGACCAGCACCGAGACGGTTTGCCCTAAAAATCGGCTGTTAATCTCGGCCACAACCCGCGCCTGAAGCTCTTCAAGCGCCTGGTGGCGGCGGCGTTTTTCTTCATCCGGCACATCGTCCGGCATGGTACGGGCGCTGAGGGTATGTGGCCGGGGGCTGTAGCGCGCCAGATGCGCCTTGTCGAGTTTGAGTTCGGCCAGCAGATCGTAGGTGCGCTGGAACTGCGCCTCGGTTTCGCCGGGGAAGCCGACGATAATATCGGTGTGGACGGCTGCGCCTGGGATATGCCGGCGGATTTTTTCCACCAGGACGCGATACTGGTCGGCGGTATAACCGCGTTTCATGCGGCGCAGCACTTCGTCATCGCCGGCCTGCACCGGTACTTCGATATGCGGCATCACGCGCGGCAGTTCCGCGACTGTATCCAGCAGTTTATCGGTCATCCAGTTGGGATGGCTGGTCAGAAAACGAATGCGTTCCAGACCGGTTTCCTCCGCTGCTCGATGCACCACCCGCAGCAGGTCGGCCAGGTCGGGGCCGTCGGGGATGTCTTTGCCGTAGCGGTCAACAATCTGCCCCAGCAGCGTGATTTCTTTGACCCCCTGCTGCGCCAGGCTGCGAACATGGGCGACAATTTCGCCCACGCTGCGGCTGCGTTCGATGCCGCGCCGGAAGGGGATGACGCAAAAACTGCACGCATGAGAGCATCCATAGACCACCGGCACATGCGCGCTGACCAGGCTGCCCTGTTCATGGGCGGGCAGGATCAGTTCGCCGTCTTGCAGCGCGTCCTGCTGCCGACGGGCTTCCGCTTCCAGTTTTATCACCTCGGCTTCATCCAGACGGCTGTAGAGGAAACTCACCATCGGCTCAGGGTCGGACGGCGGCATAAAAACGTCCACATAGGGCAGGCGTTTTCGCAGCGCCAGGGGGTCGCGCACGCCGACCAGACAGCCCATGACACCGATGATTTTTTCGGGGTGGTCTTTTTTAAGACGGTGGAACTCATTAAGCCGATTGAAGGCTTTATCTTCTGCCTGCTGCCGGACGACGCACGTATTCACCAGCAGAATGTCGGCATCCTCGGCTTTTACGGCGGCGTGGTATCCCATTTTTTCCAGTTCTGAAGCCAGCAGTTGGGAATCGGCTTCGTTCATCTGGCAGCCAAAGGTCTGGATGAAGTACCGCATAACACCCATG
>JAPKMO010000253.1 GCA_026645945.1 Anaerolineae bacterium | reverse complement strand
GCGGCTTCTTCGCTGCCGCCGATGACCAGCCGCCCGATTTTATGCGCCTGCATCATCTCCTCGATGCGCCCGGCCACCTCACGGTAAAAACGTTCGGTATGCACCTCCACCCGGTCTGCAAAATCATCGCGGGCGCTGCGCTGCACCAGCTTATCGGCAGCGGCGGAAGTCGCCCGCATGGTTTTCTCTCGCCAGTCATCGGTATCTATTTCCAGGGTCAGCGTGTCCTGGTGGCCGGCGCTGCCCAGGTAGGCGGTGATGAAGTGGGCTTTTTCGGCGTCCACCATCGTTACCAGATAGGGTTCATATTCGTCTATCACCCACAGCAGGGGCGTCAGCAGCGGCTGGCCGAACATCAGCCGGTTTTCGACCGGCACCGGCAGCCGGTAAACAGTTTCCCAATCCACGCCGAAAAACAGCGCCAGTGACTTGGCATCCGGCGCGTAGGTTTGCAAAAGTGCCTCCACGCGCTCACGGATGCCCGGCCAGGCAGCGCGCTGCGGCTCTTGCAGGTCTCGCTCGGCAGTTTTGAGGGCGTTCTTCAGCCAGATACGCCACGCGGGAGGGCTGGCCTGGTTTTCGCGCACCGATGGGTCTACCAACAGGTACAGCGACAGGGTATGGTCATCTGCTTGGGTCAAGAGCTGCTTTACGTCACCCAGTCCGATCATAAAACGCACCTCCTTGTTAAGAGTTTATCCGTAAACCCACCAGACAGTGGGCTTAAGCCCACTGTTCTGCTCGCGGATCAATCGGCTGATGGATAGGTTCTAAGTATCTATTTGGGAACGCCGTTCACGTTCTCACGGCCTTCCCTCACCCTAAGTATAGCCGAATCCGCCCCGGTTATCGCATCGGCTTGAAGCCCTTGCCGTAGGCGACATGCCCCTGGCCGATGACGACGAATGCTTCCGGGTCGGCGGCGAACACAACCTGCCGTAGTTGGCCGACCTGCGGGCGCGCGACCGTGACGAACAACACGGTATGCTGCTGGTCGGTGAACATGCCTGTACCCGGCCAAGCCGTCACGCCGCGCCGCATGGCCTGCATCACGGCATCGGCCACCCGCTCCGGCTGGTCGGTGATGATGGTGGCGGTGCGGATCACGCTCGGCCCTTCCAGCACATAATCGGACGCCGCCGCGCCCACGAACAGCGCCACCGTCGCGTACAGCGCGCCTTCCCAGCCGAACACCAGCCCGGCCAGCACGATCACGCCGGTATCGGTATACAGCGCCGAAGTGCTGAGCGGCACGCCCATTTTTTGCTGCAAAATGCGCGCCAGGGTAGAAGTGCCGCCCAGCGTGCCGCCGGCGCGGTACACCAGCCCGCCGCCCAAACCGCCGATGATGCCGCCGAACAGCGCGTTCAGCAGCACGTCTTCTCCAATCCGGGCTGCCGCCAGATACGGGCCGGCCAGGTCAATGGTCAGCGAAAAAATCACCACGTAAACCAGGGTTTTTGCCACCACCCGCCAGCCGCCCAACGTCAGAAAACCCATGACCTGAATAGGGATATTGCCGATCAGCACCATCAGGCCAATCGGCAGGCGCGGGTCCAGGTGGTTGAGGATGACGGCCACGCCCGAAACGCCGCCGGGTGCGATCTCGAATGGCGCCATAAAGACGCTCACCGCCGCCGCCGAAA
>JAPKMO010000252.1 GCA_026645945.1 Anaerolineae bacterium | reverse complement strand
AACGCGTTGGGATACTCAAATCCCCTCACTCATTCCTATCACTTTTAGGAGTGGTTTGGCGGCGGGCGCAATGTATTGCGCCCTTACAAGTTCTTTATTTCGGATGATTCGGCAGGGGAGTTGTGTCCCGATTCATCACCGTATTTCATCATTAAACGGCATCCTGGGACTTCCCCTACCTTAGCCCGATGGCTTCCAGCCTCCGGCGCTCACAGCCCCCGCACCTGGTACAGCGTGCCATCCACGAAGCCGCGTTTGCGGTAGTAGTCCCGCGTGCCGATGGCGGAAATCACCGCCAGTCGCGTATACCCGCGCCGCCGCGCCAGTTCCGCCGCCCGCTCGATGAGCTGCGTACCCAGCCCCGCGTGCTGCGCCCGGCCTTCGGACGTGTCGCCAATATCCACCGCCTGCCCGTAGACATGCACTTCGCGGATCATAGCCGCGTCCAGCAGTTCCGGCGCGAGGGGCAGGTCAAACGGCAGCGCCAGCCGCAGGAATCCGGCGATGTCGCGCTCCGGCGTGATGTACTGCAAAAAGACTTCCTTCCCGCTGCTGGAGTCGTACCACAGTTCATCCAGGGTGAGCGCCTCCGACTGCACTTTGCGGAAACGCACTTCCCGCGCCCGAATGTCGCTGCTCCGTTCGCCGGTTTTCGCCAGTTCGGCCTCGACCATCTGGCGGAAGTTGGTGAACTGGTTGCCAACGACAATATCCGTAGACGGAATATCACGGACGACGCGGGTCAGGCGGCAGTATTCCGGCGTTTGGCGGAAACAGGCCGTCAGCACGCCGAGCAGTTCCTCATGGGTGTAGGGCTGCCACGAGCCATCCTGGTAGCGCTGCATGAGTTCGGCGCTTTCGATGAGCGAACAGGGGTAGAGCTTCAGTTCGTCGGGGCGGAAGTCCGGGTCGTTGAACAGGGTTTCATAGTCGGCGATGTCGGCCTGAGGCGATGAGCCGTAGAGGTTCGGCATCCAATGGGCGTGAATCTTGAATCCGGCGCGCCGCAGCAGTTTGACCGCCCTGCGGGTGGCCTCAACGGTATGGCCGCGCTTATTGAGCCGCAGCACCTCGTCATTCAGGCTCTGGAAGCCAATCTGCACTTTGGTGCAGCCCAGGCGGCGGACGCGCAGCACTT
Source organism: Anaerolineae bacterium (assembly GCA_026645945.1). GTDB lineage: Bacteria > Chloroflexota > Anaerolineae > Aggregatilineales > Phototrophicaceae > CFX2. The sequence goes on along the minus strand of JAPKMO010000252.1, from coordinate 514 downwards.
CCTCCTCGCTGATATGGTCGGGGCGGGTTTCCACCACCAGCCCGACGCAGCGGCAGGGCGCGGTTTCGTTGAATTTGTGGGCGGCTTCGAGTTCGCCCCAGGTGGCGTACTCGTCTATCGGGGAACGGGCGCGTTCGCCCGCGCCGATGGCCGCCGCGAGTTCGCGGGAACGGCGCATTTCATCCTTGTAGACGGCCTGCACCGCCTGGTTATAGGTCTGGTCGAAGGTCGCGCCGTGAATGGTGACGTTGGCCGTGTTGCGCGCCGGGTGGAGCTGCGACCCGGCCTTGAGCGCGGCCTCGACTTCATCGCGGCGGTCTGTGCCTTCCCCGAAGTCGTGCAAGGCGTCGAACACGCGCTTGACGAACCAGATTTGATAGCTTTCCGGGTAAAACGACCATGTGCCGCCGAGGATAATCACCTCGATTTTGTCGGTGGGGTGTCCGGTGTTGTGGTACGAGAGCAGGCGCGTGTAGGTCTGCAAATACGGGTCGAAGCTGTTCTGCTCCGCCCG
>JAPKMO010000251.1 GCA_026645945.1 Anaerolineae bacterium | reverse complement strand
GGCGCAAGGCCTTGCGCCCCTACGAACCACCATAACCCTTTATGGCTCCGAACCTGGCATGATATGCAATTGCCCTGATCCCCAAACCTGAAGGTTGGGTTTTTACGGCGCTATTTGATAAACTGTCCGGCTGAAATTGGGGTACAGTACGTTGGACTCAAAATGGGGCGGCCTGCAACGTTGGAGCGCGACAGCGGCTTATCAGGACGGTGCAGGAAACGTTCAACCGTTCCTTCCGGGCAATTTTTCCCCATACGCCGCGTTTTTAAGGCCGGAGCGGGGTTTGATTTTCACCACAGATGCTCGCCGCCGTTAACGTGGATGACCGCGCCGGTCAGGTAGTCCTCGCTGCTGAGGTAAGCGACCGCCCGTGCCACGTCTTCAGCAGTACCCGTGCGCCGGAGCGGCGTGCGCTGGCCGACTTTCGCCCATTCTTCGTCGCTCATGTTCGCGCCCGCCGGTTTCATCACCGGGCCGGGGATGACTGCGTTCACCCGGATGTCCGGCCCCAGGCTGGCGGCGCTGACCTGCGTCAGCATCCACAGACCGGCTTTGCTGACGCTGTGATGCGGGTACTCCGGCCAGGGTTCCAGCGCGCCTTTATCCAGGATGTTGATAATCACCCCGCCGGATGGGTCGTTCTGGCGCATCAGCGCGGCGGCAGCCTGCGTGCACAGGAACGGCCCGGTCAGGTTGGTATTGATGGTTTCCTGCCAGTCTTGCAGGCTCACCTCTAACAGGTCGCGCTTCTGGAAGTTGGCGGCGCTGTTCACCAAAATATTCAGGCGGCCAAAGTGTTCGCGCAGGGCGGTGAAAATCGTTTCAACGCCGGTCTGTCCGCTTACGTCGGCCTGTACCGAGAAGGCATCCACGCCCATTGATTTGATTTCGCGGACGGTTTCGGTAGCGGCGGCAGCGGACGAGCCGTAGTGAACCAGGATATGCACACCGCGCCGCGCCAGTTCCAGGGCAATCGCTTTGCCGACGCGGTGCGCCGCCCCTGTGACCAGCGCCACCTGCCCGCTTAAGTCTACGCGCATAACCGTTATTCCTTACGTCATAATTGCTGCGCCGCGCCCACCGCTAGTCCATCAACCAGATGAGAATGCCTGCCTCCGACAGTGGGCTTAATTGACAATGGGCTTAATTGACAGTGGGCTTAATTGACAGTGGGCTTAAGCCCACTGTCCAATGTCCGGCTTAAACCCCCACCGGTATGCAGATTAACCCGGTTAGCTAATACCCGACCGGCACAATCATCAAAAACAGCGTGGCGATGGATACCATCACTACCGGGATGAGCAGTGTTACGGCAAAAATGCGGCTGTCGGTGTTCAGGTGCATGTAAAACCACACCACCAGCGCGGCTTTTGACAGGCTGAGCAGCAGCATCAGTGGGATGGTCAGCCCGCCGCGCGGGAACACTTCCGCCAGCGCCACTTCCAACACGGTGATGACGCCCAGGATGATGTACACGACGGTGTAAACCGGCAGCGGAAGGGTGCGCCCCAGGACGGTCGTGGTATCTCCAACATAGTGTTTGCCAACATGCCCGACCTTCTCGGCGGTGTGTTCGGTTGACGTGATTTCGCCCATCGTCACTTCCCCTAAATCAGATAAATCAGCGTGAACAGCACAATCCAGACCACATCCACGAAGTGCCAGTACAGCCCGAACACTTCCACCCCGGCGTAGTTGTCGGCACTGTAGCCGCCGCGCCGGGCATTAAACACCACGAACAGCGCCCACAGGATGCCGAC
>JAPKMO010000250.1 GCA_026645945.1 Anaerolineae bacterium | reverse complement strand
GAGCGTGATGCCCGACCAGAAGAAGAACATCGGGAAGCCGATTTCGCTGCGGGCGAAACTGTGAACACTGTCAATCAGGCCGCTGCGGGTGGCGAATGTGCCGAAGATTACGGCGGAGAACGTGCCGATCACCAGGAACATATTCCACACTTTGAGCATCCCGCGCTTTTCCTGAATCATGACGCTGTGCAGGAAAGCCGTGCCGATCAGCCAGGGCAGAAAAGCCGCGTTTTCAACCGGGTCCCAGCCCCAGTAACCACCCCAGCCCAGCACATCATACGCCCATCGCCCGCCCAGAATCAGGCCGAGACTGAGGAACAACCAGGCAACCAGCGTCCAGCGGCGGGTCGCTTTGATCCAGTTGGTCGAAAGGTCGCCGGAAGCGAGCGCCGCCATCGCAAAGGCGAAGGGGATGACAAAACCAACGAACCCCAGGTAAAGCATAGGCGGGTGGATAATCATGCCGAAGTGTCGCAGCAGTGGGTTCAAGCCTTGCGCGGTTTCCGCCAGTCGTGACGCAGTGGGCGAGAAACCATCCTCCGGCGGGAAAACAGATTGTCCAACGCAGCCACTTGGCGAGGTTTCGACAACAGAGATGATCCCAACCCCCTGCAAAACCTGCCTGATTTCACTGGCCCGGTTGCTATCCACACAGGTGATGCCGGCAACCTGGGCTGAGAGCTGTTCGCTGTTTTCAATACCGACGCCACTCAGGGCACGGGTAATATCGGCATGTTGGCTATCCGTCAGCCCCGTAGCCTGCCAGGAAACGTCATTGCCTTCGTACAGCCACCAACGTTCAAATGGGTTTTCGTAAAAAATGTTCAATACCAGGAAGAACGCCAGTGTCGCCATCATGTAGGCGGTTACATAGGGCATCAGCCGCCGCTGGCTGCGCCAGTTGATGAGCAGCGCCGCCGCAGCGAAGACACTCATTAGTGTTGACCAGAAGAGAATAGACCCTTTCTGCGAACCCCACAACGCTGTAATGCGGAAGAACAGGGGAGTGTTGGGGTCACTGGTTGACCAGACGTAGCTCATCTGGTACTCACCGCTCACCAACGCAATCAGCAATGTGAGCGAGGCCGCAATCAACAACGGGCAGGTCAGGAGCGCGGCATTGCGGGCGCTCAGGATCAACCGCTCCGACTGACGCCGCGCCCCGATGACGGCGGCGATAATAGCATAAACAGCCGCTGCCAGTGCCAGCAGCAGGCTGACAAATCCAAATTCAGCTAACATAATTGGCTTCTATGCTCCCGGCTCTACAATCGCCTGGCCGGGCTGCGCTTCTTCAAAGCGAGTTGGGCATTTAAGCAGCAGTTCAGTAGCGTGGAAAATGCCGTCTTCGCCCATCGTGCCGGTCATGATCGCCTGCGCCTCGTGCTGGAGTAGATCAGGCATCGGCTGGCCCTCAACGCGAACGCTTAACCGTTTGCCGTTGGTGTCGAGCAGCGCCTCATGCAGGGCCGTAGCCAGGTTATCATAGTCCAGGGGCACATTAGCCGTCTCAAAGGTGATGATGAGGTTCTGGCTGTCGAAATTAATGGTCGCGCCGTCTACCGCCCCGGCGACCCGCACCGTCTGGCCGACGTAGGCCGGGTTGCCGACCAATTCATCTACCGTGATGTAATACCGCGCCCCGGAAAGCGTTCCATTGATGATGAGAAAACCCACAGCGGCCAGAATCAAAATCCCGCCAATGAGGAATTTCAACCGTTCATTACCACCAGCACCCGTTGGTTGAGCGGTGCTTTGTGGTTTCTCCCATGTCGCTTCAGCCATTCTACCGTTACTCCTTAACATGCTATCTATAGGGGGTTGGATGTTACAAAGAAGGGGAAGACCCCTTGAAATA
>JAPKMO010000024.1 GCA_026645945.1 Anaerolineae bacterium | reverse complement strand
GATCCGGCATTGATGACACCCACTGAAGCCGAACTGGCCGCGACCGCGCCGGACCCGGCCAGCGATGATCCGGTCGAACGCGGCGAGTACCTGGTGCGCGTGCAGATGGCCTGCGTGGGATGTCATGGCACATACATTGAAGGCGAGCCGTATGCCGAAGCCAGCCCGCTGACTTCGGGGCTGGCCGGGGGCCGTCCGTTTATTATTCCCGAAATGATGACGGTTTACGCTGCCAACCTGACGCAGCTTGGCGGCTGGACGGATGAACAGATTGAAGATGCCATCCGCTACGGCCTGCGCCCCGATGGCACCGGCCTGACGCCGATCATGGGCTTCTCGCTTTTTGCTACCATGACCGACCAGGACATGAGCGACATCATCGCTTACCTACGCAGCCTAGAGCCGGTGGAGATGGACATCCCGGAAGCGGAATTTTTCGTGCCGTTTTTGAGCCGCGAGGCGCTGGGCCAGGGATGGGCCGCCATGAAGGACGCGATGGCCGATATACAGATGCCGGCGCTGGACTTCAGCGACCCGGTGCAGCGCGGCGGCTACCTGGCAAACCAGGCGAACTGTATGCACTGTCATGGGCAGGTGAACGAGATGTTCGTCGCTGCGCCGTACCCGCAGGGGCTGCCCTGGGGCGATCTGGTCGGGGCGTCGCTGCTGCCGTTTAATGTCGGCGACTACACCGAGGAAGAACTCGCTGCCGTCATCACCACCGGCATCAAAAACGATGGTGAGATGGCGCTGGGGATGCCCTGGTTCTCGTACCAGCACATGCCGAGCGAGGATGTTCAGGCGTTGGTAGCCTGGATTCGCCAGCTTCCTGACGTGAAGCCGGAAGACCGGGTTATGCCCGCAGCGCCAAGCGGCGAACCTGCGCCGGAAACCACGCCGGGGTCGTAAGACGCAGTTCAGCGTTCAGTTTTACCAGGGCGGTCGAAAAGGCCGCCCTTTTGTTCCCGCGTTCGCGTTTATGATTTCCACACCTGCCTGTACAGCCGCAGCCAGTTGCCGCCCATAATTTTTTGCGCATCAGCGGCGCTGTAACCCCGCGCCAGCAGGCCGGCGGTCACGTTGGGCAGGTCGGCTGCCGAGGCGAAACCCTGCACCGGCGGGATATTTTGCATGAAGGTGATGACATCCAGCGGCAGCCCGGCCAGCACCGTTTCGGCCACTTCTCGCGGCATCGCCTTTCAAAGTTGTAGGTAAGCTGGATGATTCGCACGCCTATTTCGTAATAAGCGCGCAGCAGGTACAGCCGGTCGGCAGTTGGATTAGTGTCCTGAAAACCGAGGATGAAGCCGGTTTTCCCGGCGGCTTTGGCGGTGTGAATGTCGGCGGCACTGCGAACCTGCATGGCGATCTGGCCGTGCCGATCAAGCTGGCGATAGAACTGACCGATCATATCCAGGGTTTCGCCCGGATCGTGCCAGGCGGCAATAGTGGCGTTGACCGCCGTCGTTCTGCCCCGGTGAATCCGCTCGATCACGCCGTCGTCCAGAAACCAACTGGCGTTCAGGCCGTCAATGATGATGCTGTCGCGGTGTAACTGTTGTGCGTCCGTCATAACCTGCTCCATCATAAATAGGCGATAAACCTGGTACATCAACACGATGAGACTGCCTGAGACAGTGGGCTGAAGCCCACTGTCAACTTAAGCCCACTGTCCGCCTAAGCCCACTGTCCCCGCTCCAGCCCACTGTTCTGCTATCAGATCAATCGGTTTGTATTCCGATGGCCTGGAACTGGTGGCGGAAAGTTTTGGCGATGGGCCGCCTATCGTCGCCGCGCACGGGCTGTCCGGCAACCGGCATATCACGCGGCGGCAGCTTCAACCCCTGGCCGACCGCTACCGCATCATCGTTTACGACCAGCGCGGCCACAACGACTCCTCGCCCGTGACCAACCCCAGCCTGTATAACCCCGACCGCATGGCCGAAGACATGCGCGCCGTCATGGACGCTTACCATCTCGACCGGGCGATTGTGCAGGGCGAGTCCATGGGTGCGGCCACCACGCTGCTGTTCACGCTCAAATATCCGCAGCGCGCCAGCGCCCTGCTGCTGACCGGGCCGGCCTTTGGTGACTCGTCCAACCCGGAAATCCCCATGCTGCACCAGATGGCGATGGAAATTGAACAGTACGGCCTCCAGCAGTATATGAAGATGTCCGAGGAGCGGATGCGCCAGAACTGGAACGCGCCGGACGAAGTGATCGAAGCGATACACGCCATGCAGGGGGCGCACCAGGAACGCAGCCTGGTGACGGCACTGGAGACGGTCAAGGACTGGCTGATCTTCGATGACCTGTCGGAAATCGCCCAGCTTACCATGCCGGTTTGTATCATCGGCTGGCCGAACGACCCGCTGCACCCGCTGGAACTGGCGCGGCGAATGCTCGATTATCTGCCGCAGGCAAGGCTGGAAACCATCCCGTCGGTGGCGCATGTGTTTCTCAATCATGGCGCGATTGTAGGCCACATTTACGCGCGCTTTCTGGCAGAAACCCGCCTGCTGCACCCGCCGCAGACCGCCCATTAGGCGTGCGGCGCGGCGGGTTTTTCGCGCCGGGTTCAGGCTACCAGTCGGTGTCAGACTCCATTTCAGGATAGCTGCTCAGGTTTCTGAGCTGTGTGCCGTCCTTGTTCATCACATACACTTCTTCGTTACCGTCCCGGTTGGTCGTAAGGGTCGTGCTTAAAAAGCCGGTAGGCGCTGTAAGCCTGCCGTTTGATGTTGTCGGGCGGACATACGTCCCCATTCGGGTCGCCGAATTCGGAGAGGGGGCCGGGGAATAGGGGTTAACGTGACGCAAAATTACAGTTTGATGCGTAAGCTCCGCAAAACAAACGCGCCCAGGGCGATTGCATATCCAATCTTAACCGGCTCATGGCTCTTTCAGACCCCTCCCCGGCCCTCCCTGTATACGGGGAGGTGTCCCGAAGGGGCGGAGGGGGTCAAAAAGCAGATTTAGAACACTTGTACAGTTTATATGCGATTGCCAAACGCGCCTGACCGGAGCCACCCCAGGGGGCGATTGTGGTATAATCGCTTTATGGTTTTAACGGAGTGAACAGATGGCTCTTGCGCAGCAGCGGGTGTGGACAATCGAGGATTTTCAGGCATTTGTCGCGCGTCCTGAAAACAGTGATCGCTTGTTCGAACTCATCAATGGCGAGATCGTCGAAAAGATGCCGGGACGAACCAGCAACTCTGAACTTTCGTACAATCTCGCTTTTGAAGTTAAATCGTTCTGCAAAGCGCATAATCTGCCCTGCCACATCAGCGGGGGCGATGGCGCATATGCCATTCAGGGACAGGTGGTCGCGCCCGATTTTGCCTTTAAGACGACCCCCATGAGCGACGAGTATCCTGACCCTGAGCCGCCTCTATGGGTTGTCGAAATCATCTCCCCCACCGACAAGGCCGTTAACATCCGAACGAAGCGCGAGATTTATATTGAAGCCGGCATTCTGTACTGGGAAATGTACCCCGATCTCCGGCGAGGCGACGTATATGCGCCCGGCCAGCCTGTGCGTACTGTAGGCATGGATGGCATCCTGGACGGCGGCGCTGTGCTGCCCGGCTTTGAACTCCCCGTGAAGGACATCTTCCCGGCATAGGCATGTTTCGATTCGCCGCGCGCCCGCGCCTGCCTCTTCTTTAGCGTTTGCATAATATTCGTGTCCTTTCGCCGGAATTTCCTGTACACTGAAGGCGGTATGAAACTGTAGCGGCATGTTCAGAGGAACTAGAAATCCCCACTGTTTTTCCCCAACAACTATCAAACGAGGAATAACCTATGAGAAAGTTACTGGCGCTGGTGCTGATGGCTGCGAGCGCGTTCACCGTTCGCGCCCAGGAAACAGGAATACTCGACCCCGCCGGCGTGCGGCTGGTCGAAGTGGTCGGCGGTTTCAGCCGCCCGGTGCTGGTCACACACGCCGGAGATGCCTCCGGGCGGCTGTTTATCGTCGAGCAGTACGGGCGGATCTGGATTTACGCCGACGGCGTGCTGCTGCCGCAGCCGTTCCTGGATGTTGCCGACCGCATCAGCACACGCGGCAACGAACAGGGCCTGCTGGGGCTGGCCTTCCACCCGGATTACGAAACCAACGGCCTGTTTTTCATCAACTACACCGACCGGGACGACGATACCATCGTCGCCCGCTACCGCGTTTCGGCGGATGATCCCAACCGCGCCGACCCGGCCAGCGCCGAAACCATCCTGCAAATCGCCCAGCCGTACCGCAACCACAACGGCGGCCACATCGCCTTCGGGCCGGATGGCTACCTGTACATCGGCATGGGCGACGGCGGCTCGGCAGGCGATCCCCAGGGCAGCGGCCAGAACCCTGCCGCGCTGCTGGGTAAAATGCTGCGGATTGATGTGAACGCCGAGCCTTACGCCATCCCGGCGGATAACCCGTTCGTGAACGCGGCGGGTTTCGCGCCGGAAATCTGGGCGCTGGGGCTGCGTAACCCCTGGCGCTTCAGCTTCGACCGCGCCACCGGCGACCTGTATATTGCTGACGTGGGACAGAACGCCATCGAGGAAGTGAACTTCCAGCCGGCAGGCAGCAGCGGCGGCGAAAATTACGGCTGGAACTTCCTGGAAGGCACGCGCGTTTATTCCCGCGCTGCCGCCCCCGCCGGGCTGACCGCGCCCTTTTTCGAGTACCCACATCCCGAAGGCTGCTCCGTCACCGGCGGTTACGTTTACCGGGGCGAGCGGCTGCCGGATTTGCAGGGTATTTACCTGTTCGGCGACTACTGCTCCGGCATGGTTTACGCCAGCCGGCGCGACGGGGCCGGCATCTGGCAGACGGTGCGCTGGCTGAATACCAACGAATTCATCAGCTCGTTTGGAGAAGATGAAGCCGGCGATCTGTATCTGGTCGGCCACGCAGGCAGCATCTTCCGGTTCGAGCCGGCCGGTTAACCCGGTCTGAGGGAGGCGGCAGCGCCCCCCTCAATTTTTTGTGAAAAGCCGGCTTACGCAGCCATGTTTCGCGCTATAATGAAATATCCCGTTAAAACAAAAGCGCGAAGGCTGGTTATGCCCTCAGATTCACCAACCGGCGATCCTGGTTATCCTTATAAAACGCGCGAATGGCTGCATTATCTTCGTAATCATCCCCAGGATGCCAGCTGGCTGCTTCGCCGCGAATCCGAACTGCTCCGGGACATCAACACGGAGTTACAGCTCCCCCCCTGCTTCCAGGATGCGGTGGCTCTGCTGATAACCGTGTTTCCGTTTTATGCGCTGGTGCGTGCTCACGCTCGGCAGTGGGGCAGCCTGCTGTACGACGCGCTCACCGTCGCTCAAGACCTGCGCGACAACGAAATACAGATTCAGATTTTCACCCAGTTGGGCGCCAGCTACGCTGTATTCGGCAAACCCGGCAGCGCCAGAACATCCTTTGAGATCGCCGCCCAGCGCGCCAAAGAGCGCCGCCTGGTGGAAATGCGCCTGGCGGCGTACATCGGCCTGGTGCGGCTGCAAACCTACCATTTAAACGGCGAATACGACCCCGAACTGCTCGATCAGGTTGTTTATCTGATGCGGCAGGCACAGGACAACCTGCTGGTCGGCATGGCGCACCAGACACTGGCAACGGCTTACGGCTTTATCGAAGACTGGACGGCGGCGCTGGGGTATGGTCAGACGGCCTACGGATACTGGCTGCTTTTAAACGAGCGGCTGTATCTGGCGCAAACGGCTTTCCTGCTGGCGGTCGTTTACCGCAAGCTGCGCCGCTTTGATCTGGCGGAGCGTTTTTTGAAACGTTCCCGCGAGGCGTTTGCCGAAACCGGTTATACCCGGCAGTACGGCCTGAGTGCCTACGAGCAGGGAGCAGTCAACCTCCAGCGCCAGGAGTGGGCCGCCGCCAAAAACTGGCTTCAGATGGCATACCGGGTATTCAAAAACCAGCAAAGCCCGTATGACATCGCCATGTCGCACCATGCGCTGGCGCTGGCGGAAACCGGCCTGGGGCAGTTGGAGTCCGCGCGCGAAAACCTCAAAATTAGCCTTGAATGCTGGAAACTGCTTAACAACCAGTACGAGTTAGCTAATGCTTATCAGGCGCTGGCTTATCTGGAAGGGCGGGCCGGGAACCGCGAAGCCGGCCTACAGTGGCTGGACGAAGCGGAAAAAATCTGCGCGGGGCTGCCGTCTTATATCCTCAAACGCGAGCGGCTGCATAAGCTGATCGCCGAAACGCGAGACGAATTGGTCAATAACGCTCCAGACCCGCTTTAGGGCGGGTCTGGCTTGCAGCGATTTGCCCCGCGTTTACCGCTGCGGCGGCGGGTCGGGCGGGTATCCGGGCGGCAGTTCGAAGACCATTGTTTATCTCCTGTTATGCTCTCAACGGACATATCCAGCATCTCAGGAAGCGGGGATGAAATCTTCGTTTTTCGGACAAGACGCGGACAAAAAACGGACAGGTTTTAGAAACGCGCGGGCGTTAAGGGGGAATATCAGGCCAGCGCGCGCAGCGCCAGCCGGAAGGCCGCGTACCCCAGGATGAGCGAGGTCAACAGGGGCAGCAGCAGCGCCGCCACCGCCTGCCCCAGCCCGATGCCGCCGGTATTGGCGAACAGCAGCAGGATAATTAAACCGACGCAGGCGCACCAGTAAAGCAGCGCCCCCAGCACGGCAGCCCCCAGCGCGCTGACCGGCTGCCGAGACCAGCTCGCGCAGGCCAGCCCCATCATGCCGCTGAAGTACGATTCGCTCATCGGCTGCAGCAGGATGGCCGCCAGCCCGGCCAGCAGCAGCACCGCCGCCTGCTGGGCCGGAAATTCCGCCAGCCACAGGCTGTACACCATCACGCCGATCACGGCCAGGGCTTGAAGCAGCCGGTAGATGTGCATCACCCAACTGCCGTTAAGCCGCCAGTAGTTGCCGGCCCAGGTCGCCAGCAGCAGGTCATGCCGGGGCATGGGGGTCGCCAGCAGCAGTTCCCAGGTCTGATGGTCGCGCGCCTCGTGGATGCGCCCGGCGGCCAGGGCCGCCTGCTGCACCAGAATCGCCAGCCACAAAAACAGGAATAAAAGCGGCAGACTGAGGCTGCCAAAAAACAAGAACAGGCCGACTGCGCTGCCGAATACCGCGTAGCGCAGCCCATCCTTCGACGGTCGGCCCAGATGAAACTGCACCAGCGGGTGCGCGCGGCGCATCCAGATGGGCAGCCAGCCAGGGGGAATTAATCGTTCGATCATATCCTCATTCTAGGCGTAAAAACTCCCGTTCCGGCTGAAGATGTCAAGATGTTCACGCAAATACCAACAATCCATGACAAAACGCCTGTTCGCCGGCGGATTGGTCTGCAACACACCTTTCGGAGTCATATTCGGTGCGTTAACTTTATGAGCAAAATTTCACGGAGGGAAACACATGGAAAAACGACGACTGGGGAACAGCGACCTGATGATTACGCCCATCGGCTTTGGGGCGTGGGCCCTGGGCGGCGGTGGATGGGAATACGCCTGGGGGCCGCAGGACGACGCGGAGTCTGTCAAAACCATTCACCGGGCGCTCGACCTGGGCATCAACTGGATTGACACCGCCGCCGTTTACGGGCTGGGCCACTCGGAAGAAGTGGTGGCGCGGGCGGTCAAAGGGCTGGCGGAAAAACCCTACATCTTCACCAAATGCGAGCTGCTGTGGGACGATAAGGGTATGGTTCATGGCAGCCTCAAACGCGAGTCCATCCTGCGGGAAATCGAGGACAGCCTGCGCCGCCTTCAGGTCGAGGTAATTGACCTGTATCAGATTCACTGGCCGGACCCGGACGAGGACATTGAAGAAGGCTGGAGTACGCTGGTGGACATCCAGAAGGCCGGCAAGGTGCGTTATATCGGCGTGTCGAACTTCGACGTGCCGCAGCTCAAACGCGCCCAGGCCATCGCGCCTGTCACGTCGCTGCAGCCGCCCTACTCGCTCATCAAACGCCAGGTGGAGGACGAAATTCTGCCCTACTGCCTGGAACAGAACATCGGCGTGATCGTCTACTCGCCGATGCAGTCGGGGCTGCTGACCGGCAAAATGAGCCGCGAGCGGGTCGCCGCTTTCCCGGCGGATGACTGGCGGCGGGGTGACGAGGAGTTTCAGGAGCCGCGCCTGTCGCGCAACCTCAGGCTGGCCGATCTGCTGGGTGAAATCGCCGCCGCGCAAGGCCGGACAGCAGCCGAGGCCGCCGTCGCCTGGACGCTGCACAACCCGGCAGTTACGGGCGCCATCGTCGGCGCGCGCCGCCCTGACCAGGTGGATGGTTTCATCGGCGCGGCGGATTTTCGGCTGACCGAAGCCGATCTGGCGCGTATCAACGCCTTTCTTCAGGCCAACCCCTGATTACCCGGTCGAGGCGGGTTTCCAAACCCGCCCCGACAGAAAAACACAAAAATGACAATCGACAGCCATTCAAGTAATTGTTCGCTATAATTTATTCTGCCCCTTGCCAGTATTGAACTCACTCGCTAGACTCGCGGTGATGATTACGGGACTGATGATTTTATATCTTATTTGCGCGCTGCTGCTGGCCGTGTATGCGTCCAGCACGATACTTTTTTTATTAATCTTCTGGCGCTGCCGCCGTCGAGTTCTGCAAACACCCGCCGTCGGCGAATGGCCGACCGTCGTTGTGCAGCTTCCGATTTACAACGAGCATCACGTCGTTAAACGGCTGTTAGAGGCGGTCGCCGCGCTGGACTACCCCCGCGGCCGGCTGTCGGTGCAGCTTTTGGACGACTCGACCGACGACACCAGCCAGATCGCGGCGGCGTGTATCGCGTTTTTGCGCGAAACCGGGCTGAACATCCACCATATCCGGCGAGAGGAGCGCACCGGTTACAAAGCCGGTGCGCTGGCGTATGGCCTGTCGCTAACCGACGCGGAACTGGTGCTGGTGCTGGACGCGGACTTTATGCCGCCGCCGGATTTTCTGCGGCGTACCGTGCCGTTCCTGGCGGCAGACCCGAAGCTGGGCATGGTGCAGACGCGCTGGGGACATTTAAATACCTTCGCCAACCTGCTCACCTGGAGTCAAACGCTGGCGTTGGACGGGCATTTTGTGGTGGAACAAACCGCCCGCAGCCGCGCCGGGCTGCTGATGAGTTTTAACGGGTCGGGCGGCGTGTGGCGGACGGAGTGCATCCGCACGGCGGGCGGCTGGCGTGACCTGACGCTGACGGAAGACCTGGATTTGAGCTATCGCGCGCAGTTGAAAGGCTGGCGCTTTTTATATCTGCCGGATGTGGTCGTGCCGGCGGAACTGCCGCCGCAGATGGCGGCCTACAAACAGCAGCAGGCGCGCTGGGCCAGGGGCAGCACGCAAACGCTCACCTATATGCTGGTCCCGGTGTGGCGTTCGCGTTTTACGGTCATCCAACGCTTGATGGCGACTCTGCACCTGTGCCAGTACCTGCCGCACCCGCTGATGCTCATCCTGCTGCTGCTGACGCCGCCCATGTTAAGCCTGCGCGTGCTGGACGATGTGCCGCTCGGTCTGCTGGGGGTGCTGGGGTTGGCCCCGCCGCTGGTGTATGTGGTCAGCCAGCAGCAGCTTTACCCGGACTGGAAGCGCCGCCTGCTGGTTTTCCCGGTGCTGCTGGCGCTGGGGACGGGCATCGCCTGGAACAACAGCCGCGCCGTCATCAACGGCCTGCTGCGGCGCGGCGGCGAGTTCCGGCGCACGCCCAAGTTTGCTATCAACTGGCAAAAAAGCAGCTACGCCCTGCGCGCCGACCCGAACGCCTGGGTCGAACTGGCGCTGGCGCTGTACGCGCTGTGGGGCGTGGTGCTGGCGCTGCAAACCCGAAACCCGGCGGTCGCGCCGTATCTGTGCCTGTACGTATTCGCGTTTGGCCTGGTAGGAACGTGGAGCCTGCGCGACGGGCGGCAGCTTAAACGCAAGGGGCGATCACCCTGAAAATCGGCGCGCTTTTCCCACCGGCGGCCTATAGATAAAAACAAAACCGGGGCATGGCGAAAAACCATGCCCCGGCTGCTTGCTGCCATAACCGGACGCTCTAGGCGATGGTCACATCCTCGCACAGGTACACGTCCTGGATGGCGTTGAGAAGCTGGATGCCCTCGGCCATCGGGCGCTGGAAGGCCTTGCGCCCGCTGATGAGGCCGGTCCCCCCGGCGCGTTTGTTGATGACCGCCGTTTTGACCGCCTCGGCCAGATCGTTCGAGCCGCTGGCCCCGCCGGAATTGATAAGGCCGACGCGCCCCATGTAGCAGTTCGCCACCTGGTAGCGGGTCAGGTCAATTGGGTTGTCGGAGGTCAGTTTGGTGTAGATGCGCTCGTCCAGCTTGCCATAGGACGAGCCGCCGGTGTTCAGGGCTTTGTAGCCGCCGTTGCTTTCCGGCAGTTTTTGTTTCACGATGTCCGCCTGGATGGTCACGCCCAGGTGGTTGCCCTGGCCGCTCAGATCGGCGGAGGTTTCGTAGTTCGTGCCGTTGACCTTGAAAGCCGGGTTCCGCAGGTAGCACCACAGCACTGTCGCCATACCCAGTTCGTGGGCGTAAGCGAACGCCTCGGCCACTTCCACGATCTGGCGGGTGCTTTCCGCCGAGCCAAAATACACCGTCGCGCCGACGGCCACCGCGCCCATGTTCCAGGCCTCCTTGATCGTGCCGAACATAACCTGGTCGAAGCGGTTCGGGTAGGTCAGCAGTTCGTTGTGGTTGATTTTGACCATGAAGGGGATTTTATGGGCATACTTGCGCGCCACTGCGCCCAATACGCCGAAGGTGGAAGCGACCGCGTTGCAGCCGCCCTCAATCGCCAGTTTGACGATGTTTTCCGGGTCGAAGTAGGCCGGGTTTTTGGCGAACGACGCGCCCGCCGAGTGTTCGATGCCCTGGTCTACCGGCAGGATGGACAGATAACCCGTCCCGGCCAGCCGGCCATGATTGTACATCTGCGCCAGGCTCCGCAGCACCTGCGGTGGGCGGTCGGAGTTCATCCAGGTGCGATCCAGGAAATCCGGGCCGGGCAGATGAAGCTGCTCTTTGGAGATTGTGCTGCTGGTGTGCTGGAGCAGCGTCTCGGCCTCGCCGCCGAGCAGTTCGGCTATTTTGTTAATATCCAGCGTCGTTTCAGGGGCAAAAGCGATTGCCATGATGGGTTTCCTTTCCGTTTGCTGACGGGGTGTTTTTTGAAAAATCGCAGGAAGAAATCTGCGGCTATTTTGCAACAGTATACCACGAAAAAACGGCCTGGGGGACGCCGCATGTACCGTCTATGGCGTGAGTTTTGTCCGCGATATTGTGGGCGAAGGCGGCAAGCTGTGGTAATATCGAAGGTCGTGAGATAATCACGCCCACACATTGCACAAATTAACGATTTTAAGGTGAAAAAACCATGCGTATCGCAGTCTTAACGGGGGGCGGCGACGTTCCGGGCCTGAACCCCTGCATCAAACAGATCGTCAACCGGGCGATGGATAACGGCTACGATGTCCTGGGAATCCGCCGGGGCTGGGCCGGCCTGTTGGAATATAACCTCGACGCTGAGGATAATTCCAACTATGTCATTCCGCTGGATCGAGAGAAAGTGCGCCGCATTGACCGCTCCGGCGGCACTTTCCTGCACACGTCGCGCACCAATCCTTCTAAAGTGAAATCCAAGAATATGCCGGCTTTCCTTGTACAGGAAGGCGAAACCTACCCGGAAGTCGTGGACTGCACCGACCACGTGCTGAAAGTGGTCGAACACCTGAAGATTGACGCGCTGATTCCCATCGGCGGCGATGACACCCTGAGCTACGGCGAGCGGATGCACCACGAAGGCGTGCGCGTCATCGGCATTCCCAAGACGATGGATAACGACGTGTACGGCACGGACTACTGCATCGGTTTTTCGACCGCCGTCACTCGCAGCGTAGAGTTCATCCACAACCTGCGGACTTCGGCGGGGTCGCACGAACGTATCGCAGTGGTGGAGCTGTTTGGCCGCAACTCCGGCGAAACGTCGCTGATCGCGGCCTACCTGGCCGGGGCCGACCGGGCGCTGATCTCCGAAGTGCCGTTTGATGTCAACAAACTGGCCGACCTGATTATGAAGGATAAAAAGGCCAATCCCAGCAATTACGCGGTGCTGACGGTTTCCGAAGGCGCACACCCGATTGACGGCCAGGTTTTGGAAAGCGGCGAGGCAGACGCCTACGGCCATCGCAAACTGGGCGGCATCGGCAAGGAAGTCGGCGATGCCCTCCAGCGGCTGACCGGCCAGCACATCATCTACCAGCAGGTGGCCTATTTGATGCGGAGCGGCGCGCCGGACTCGCTCGACCTGATGGTGGCCTTTAACTACGCGCAGATGGCGATGGGGCTGATCGAACGCGGCGAATCGGGGCGGCTGGTGTGTTTGCAGCGCGGCGTTTACAGCGACGTGCCGATTGCCACACTGTCGCAGGGCAAAAAGCGGGTGAATGTGCCGGAACTGTACGACATTGACAGCTACCGCCCGCGCATCCGCCATATCTTCGGAATGCCGATGTTCCTGACCTAAAACGCGCTTCTGTAGGGGCGGGTTCGGATTTTTAAACCCGCCCCTAGGGGTGGTGATTCGCCCGTCTGAAGTTATTCCTCTTCCAGCGCCAGTTCCAGCGTCACACGGGAAAAATTCGCGTCGCTGACCTGGATGCTGACCAGCCCGGCTGACGGCACGATAAACTCCAACGTCAGCGCAGAAACCTGGGTGGCATCCGCCGTCGCCAGCGTGACCCCGCCCTGCGAAACGGTGATAACCGGCGCGCTGTTAGCGTCCGCCAGGATGCGTACCGCCAGCCGCACGCGCTGGCTCTCCACACCGGTGAAGGTCAGCACGTCCGCCGGGCGTTTTTCGTTTAGCTGGATGCGCTGCGCCCCCTGGTTGAGCGAACGCAGCAGCTCCCGCTGGACGGTCACGGTCACGCGCCCGGTATCGTCCGGCAGGAATGGTTTAATCAGCAGGGTATAACGGCCATCCTGGGCCAGCACCTGCCGGTTCACTTCCGGGTCGAAGCCGCTGCCGCCGTCATCGTCAAAAGCGACTTCGGCGTTATCCGGGCCGCGCAGAGACAGCAGCGTATCCAGCGTGCCGCCGCTGTTCACCCGGATGTTGATAACATCCCCACGCTGCCCATCGAAACTGTAATACAGGGCGCGCGTTTCCGATGAAAACTCGCCCAGCGCCACGTCCCCATAGGTGATCGGCGTCAGCACAGCGCGCTGCAAACGCAGCACATATATCCCGCTGCGATCATCATAGCTGCGGACGACGATAAAATAATCGCCAGCATCGGCCAGCGTGTACAGGCCGATCAGGGCGTTGCGGCTGCCGCCGCTGTCGTCATCCTCTGCCAGCGGCAGGTTGGCCGCGTCTGGCTGGAGCAGCGACAGGTAAACATCAAAGGCGCTTGATTCGGCGCTGATGGTGATAACATCGCCGGCCTGCCCCCGGAAGCGGTAAATCGCCGCGCCCTCGCCGGGCAGCAGCGCGCTTTCGACCGTCTGCCCGTATTCAACTGGCCGGACGGCGGCGGCGCTGACTTCCAGCGTATATTCCCCGGTGTCGCCGCCCAGGCTTTCGACCACGACGGTATAAAGACCGTCGGCGGGCAGCCGCAGCAAGGGGATAAGCGCGTTCAGCCCGCTGCCGCTGTCGTCATCATGCGCCAGTTCCAGGCCGGAGGGGTCAAGCACACGCAGGAAAGCGTCAAAATCATTGGACATGAGTTTGATGCTCACAATTTCCCCGGCGCGGCCTTCCAGCGTATAAGCCGCCGAACGCGCTTCTTCCGTCAGCGCGTCGGTGACGGCCTCGTCAACAATAATGATGCCGGCGGGTTCCGGCATGATCGGCCCGGTTTGTGTGGGTTCGACCGGGGTGGGGGTGATGTCCGGTTCGACCGTCCCGGTCGGTGTGGGGGTATCCGGCGCGACCGGCGTCTCGGTCGGCGTCGGCGTCGGGCCTTCGAGCGCCTCCAGCGTCAGCGTGAAGTCCCCGACGCCCATATTGGTGTAACTGCCTGCGACGATGGTATACAGGCCGTCCGCCGGCAGCGCAAAGGCCGCGATGCGCGCGTTGCTCCCGCCCGCGCTGTCATCGTCGGCGGCCAGCGCAACCCCTTCGGCATTTTCGAGGGTTAAATAGGCGTCAAAATCGGTGGAAACCAGTGTGATGCTCACGACCAGGCCGGCGCGGCCTTCAAATGTGTACCGCTCAACCGGGCCGGCGGATGTGAGCGTCCCCGCCGCCGTCGCGCCGATTTCCAGCCGCGAGCCGGGGGCTGCGGGTGTGGGCAGCGCGGCAGTCGGGGTCGGGCTGGTCTGAACCTCCGCGCGCGCCAGCGTCAGCGTGAAGTCCCCCACGCCGGCGCCGTTATAACTGCCGGCGATGATGGTATAGCCGCCGTCGGCGGGCAGGGCGAATGCTTCAATGCGGGCATTAAAATTTCCGGCGCGGTCGTCATCGGTCGCCAGCACGTTCCCGGCGGCGTCTTGCAGCGTCAGGAAAGCGTCGAAATCGTCCGAAGTCAGGGTGATGGTGAAAACTTCGCCCGCGCTGCCGGAGAAAACAAAAGCCGCCGATGGCATTTCGCGAGTGAGCGCGCCGGAAAGGCTGTCTCCGGCCTGGATGCGCTGCGCTTCCCCCGGCTGCGGCGCAGTCGTCGGCGTCAGGGTGGCGGTCGGCGCTGGGCTGGGCGAGGCCGAAACGCCGGCCAGCGTTAGCCGGTAGCTGCCGGTGGAGATGCGGTTGTAGCTGTCCACCAGGATGGTATAAACCCCGTTGACGGGCAGCACAAACGCGGCGATGCGGGCATCCTGGCCGCCCGCGCTGTCGTCATCGCTGCTCAGTTCCGTGCCATCCGGCCCCAGCAGCGTCAGAAAGGCGTCGAAGTCATCCGACTCCAGCGTGATGGTTAGCACGTCGTCGGCGCGCCCCTCAAAACGATAGGCGGCAGAGGGCGATTGAAGGGTGAGCGTCCCGGTGACGGTTTCGCCGAGCGTGATGGGCGTTTCGGTTTGCGCTGCCGCCGGCAGCCCGGCCATCATCGCCAGCAGCAGGCCGAAAATCAACAACATTGGGTTACGAGGCATGAGACGTTTCCTTAACAGGCACGAGCGGGCGAACCCGTCTCGCTGGCAATCTCAATCTGTATTGTAGCCGAAAAAAGGCGTTTGGGCATGGCGGGCGCTGCGTAAACGTGTTAAAGTGCGAATCATATTCAACCGAAGTTGGTCGAGGTGTGTGGTAATGTTAGCGCAACTGGCAGTTCTGGCGCGCCCGTTTTTGAACCTGCCCTACGTTCGCCGCACGCGGCGTAATCATGGCTTGGAACACGCCACTATTCATCTGCTGTCCCGGCATCAGTACCGCCTGTCCGGGCGCAGTTCCGATACGGGATTCGTGCTGCTGGGCGACGTGCCGACCGAGGCCGTCGAACGCGCCGTCCGCGAGGCGCTGGGCCGGATGCGCGCCGGCGAGCATAACCTGGCCGTTCATCCCAACTGCGGCACAAACCTGGTGACGACCAGCCTGCTCGCCACCCTGGTCGGGCTGGCGGGTTTGAGCGGGGCCAACCGGCGCGACTCGTTCAACCGGATGCCGCTGGTGATGGTTTTGATGATGGGCGTCATCCTGTATTCGCAGCCGTTGGGGCTGTCGCTGCAAAAATACTTCACCACCGAGGGCGACCCCGGCGACCTGGAAGTGCTGGGCATCAGCCGCAGTGAGATCAAACTGCCGATCAGCGACCATCCGCTGACTGTTCACCGGGTCGAAACGCAGTCCAGCTGACCGGCTGCGCCTATGTCCAAACCGGCCAAGACCTTTTACATCCTGCATGGCGATGATGACTTCAGCCTGGAGCAGGAGGTCGCCAACCTGCGGGCGAAGATGGGCGACGACCTGAACACCGGCGAGTTCGACGGCCAGACCGCCAGCGCGCCGGAGGTCATCAACGCTGTGTGTTCGTATCCCTTCCTGGCCGACAAACGGCTGGTGATCGTTAAGGGGATGCTGTCGTGGATTACCCGCAAAGGGGCGGGCGAAACCGGCAAACAGGCGGCGGAGCGGCTGGCCGAGGCGCTGCCGGCGCTGCCGGAATGGGCGCGGCTGGTTTTTGTGGAGCGCCAGCCGCTGACAGAAACCAACCGCTTCATCAAATTGGCGAAAACGCTGCCCAACGGCTACGAAAAACTGTTCGCCGCCCCCAAAGACGCCACCGGCTGGATTATCCGCCAGGCACGGGAAAATTACGGCGTGGACATCGAACCGGCGGCAGCGGTGGCGCTGGCGGCGGTCACGCAGAACGACCTGCGCCGCGCCGATAACGAACTGGTCAAACTGGCAAGCTATGTGGACGGCGCGCGCCCGATCAACGAAGATGACGTGGCGCTGCTGACCGCCTGGGTGGCCGAGGCGCGCGTGTTCGACATGGTGGACGCGATGGCCGAAGGCCGCGCCGAGGCGGCCCTCAGGCTGCTGCGCCTGCTGCTGGACGAACAGGATGAAGACCCGTTCCGCCTGTATGGGATGATCGTGCGGCAGTTCCGGCTGCTGCTGACGGCTAAAGAATATCTGGCGGCGGGCGGGCCGCCGGGGCAGATGGCCGACGCGCTCAAACTGCACCGCTTCGTGGCGCAAAAGCTGGCCGTCCAGTCGCGGGCGTTTTCGCTGGAACAGCTTGAACAGATTTACCGCCGCCTGCTGGAAACCGACATCCGCATGAAAACCGGGCGCATCGCGCCGGGGCTGGCGCTTGACCTGCTGGTGGCCGGCCTGGGGACGTAAAAATTTTGTCCGAATATCGCCTTGAAGGCTGAACAAGTGGTTGTATTCGCCTGCCGGCGCGGATAAACAACCGCTTTTTTACGCGCGTAACCGCATAGGATTCATAAATTTTTGGCCCGATAAAATAAAAGCCTTAACGGTCGAAGGTGTCCTGAGCCGGTTTGGTCATATAATGATTATTGATGTTTACGAATTAAACACCCAAAGGGCTTCACCGGCCCTTTGCGGGTTGATAACCATTGATGCTTCCGGCAGCCTGTAACGAACAAGAGGCCTTATGGCAACTGACAAGCCTCCGCCCATCATCTTCGACCGTTTCAGGCGTCTGCTGGCGCCGCCCATTTCCCCGGATGATGAATACCAGACGTTTGCCTTTGGTGTGCTGCATTATACGCTGCTGCTGTTGATCGGCATCGCGGCTGTTTTATCGCTGTTTTCGCCCTCGGCAGCACAGTATATTTTTGTGCCTGTGCTGCTGTTCATCCTGCTGTTCTGTTATTTCCTGATGCGCGTCAACCGCCATCGGATGGCGCAAGTTTTGTTTCTCGCCGGCCTGTGGTTGGTTGTCACCATCGCCTCGTTCAGCCAGAACGGCCTCCGCAACGCTATCATCAGCACCTATGCCATCGTCATCATTTATTCGGCGGTTTTGTTTTCTGAACGCGCCGTTATCCTGACGACCGGCCTCAGCATCCTCAGTCTGGTGGTTTTGCTGGCAGGCGAAAACCGGGGTTTTCTGCCGCTGCACACGATTTCGCTGTCCCTGGTAGATCGTTTTTTCCAGCAGGTGGCACTGTTCGGGGCGGTGGGGGTGCTGCTGGGGTCGGGGGCGCGCCTCGTTCGCACCGGCTACGCGCGCATCCAGCGCAGCGAACACCTGCTGCGCCAGCGCAACCGGGAACTGGAGATGCAGATTGCCGAACGCGAGAAAACGGAAGCGGCGCTTAAAGAAAGCGAAAAACGGTATCGCGTCATCGGCGAGATGATCTCCGATTTCGCTTATGCATACGACATCGAACCGGACGGCGGCACTATTCCAGTCTGGATCACCGGCGAGTCGTTCAAACGGGTGACGGGTTACGAGTGGGAGGAGACGAACACCACCTTCAGACTCTACCATCCCGATGACATGGAGAAGGTCCGCCGCCACGTGCAGCAGACCGCCCAGGGGCAGCCAACACCCGGCGATTATCGAATCGTCACCAAAAGCGGCGAAATCCGCTGGGTGCATGTCGAACGCCGGGTGGAACGCAGCGAGACCGATAACCGCCCGGTTCGTTTTTATGGTTCGGCCCAGGATATTACTCAGAACGTCCGGGCCAAAGAGGCCATCCTCAGGCTGAACCAAGAGCTGGAAAACAAAGCCGTCCAACTGGCCGCGCTCAACAAGATCGCCCGCGACATCTCTGCTGTAACCGATTTAAGCAGCACCCTCAGGCGCGTGCTGGAAAAGCTGCAAACGCTGCTGCCGCTGGACGTATTTTACGTGGCGCTCCACGACCCCGATACGCAGACGATTTCCTTTCCGGTTATGTACGATATGGGGCAGTTCTGGAACCAGCCGCCCGGCACGCTCAGCCCTTCCGCTTGGATTACCCAGGTGCTGCAAACCGGCCAGGCGATGCTGCTCAACCGCACGCCGGAGCAGATCGAGGCGAGCCGCAAAACGCACAAACGCCTGGGGGCAGCCGATCAGGTATCGGCTTCCGTCCTGATGACTCCGCTGATAATCGGCAGTCCCGCCTCCGTAGCCCAACCGTAGGGTTCCCGTACATGAAGGACGGCCATTTGCTGTTATAGTAGGGCGTGTCTGGTTGATGAGATCCCCCACCTCAAACCAGACAGGCTGCCCCGAATTCCAGACGCCTCCACCCGGAGGCGTTTGGATTTTCCCTGCGCGAACGTCTGTGCTATAATAATCCTATGTATGCAGAAATCGCGGTGGACGCGCCCGTCCACAGCACCTTTCATTATCATATCCCGGCGGAGCTGGCGGGTGAACTCGCGCCCGGCCATCTGGTGCAGGTAGCCTTTGGCACGGCTTTGCAACATGGCATCGTGCTGGCGCTGCGCGAGTACAGCCCGGTAGAGCAAACCAAGCCGGTGCTGGCGCTGCTCGACCCGCAGCCGGTGGTGACGCCCCGGCAGATCGAACTGGCGCGCTGGATGAGCCTGGAATATCTGGCGCCGCTGGGGGCCTGCCTGTGGCTGATGCTGCCGCCGGGCATGAGCGGTGAACGCGACATGCGCCTGAGTCTGCGCCGTGAGGCCGACCCCGACGACCCGACCGAGCAGAAAATCGTCTCACTGCTCCAGCGGCGCGGCGCGCTGACCGGTAGGCAGCTTGACACAGCGCGATCGCTGAAGGGCGAACACTGGCAGACGGCGGTCGAACGGTTGGAAAAAGCCGGCATCCTCCACCGAGAGCGGATCCTCAAACCACCCCGCGCCCGCCCCAAAATCGTCCAGACGGCGGCGCTGGCGATCAACCCCAATCACATCCCGCATATCGCCCGCCACCTGGGACGGGAGTCGCGCCGGGCAGATATTCTGGAAGTGCTGGCGGCCATGCGGGCTGAGAAGCCGACGGTCGAACAGGTGCTGACGGCGGCGGGCGCGAGCCGGTCGGCGCTGGATAAACTGGTCGAAGACGGCCTGGTGGTGCTGCACCGGGACGAACGCCCGCTCACCGTGTCGCTGAACATCCCGCGTTACGAGGTGGACGGCAAGCTGGTCGAACTGCGTAAGGGCGAAAAAGACCTGCACGTGCTGAAGGTGTTGGCGCGCGAATCCGAGCCGCTGGACGTAAGCTGGCTGTATGCCCAGACGGATGCCCGCCTGGAGGACCTGAAACGGCTGGAGGAAGCCGGGTTTATCATCCTGGGTGAAAAGCCGGCCTGGCGTGACTCGCTGGCGGAGCGCGACTTCATCCCGGCGGCGGCCCCGCCGTTGACGCCGGAACAGCGCGCGGCCTGGGCAGCCATCGAAAGCGCGATTAAGCGGTGGAATCCCTCCCCTCAGCCCTCTGGCACTTTGACCCCTCCCCCTGGCCCCCTCCCCGAATTCAGGGAGGTTGGGAGGGGGTCAAACAACCAGGGGGAGGGGTTTAAAACCCGCTTCCTGCTGCACGGCGTGACCGGCAGCGGCAAAACCGAAATTTACCTGCGCGCCATTGAACTGACGCTGGCGATGGGGCGGCAGGCGATTTTTCTCGTGCCGGAGATCGCGCTGACGGCCCAGACGGTGCGCCGGGTGGCGGCGCGTTTTCCGGGGCAGGTGGCGGTGGTTCACAGCGGCCTGAGCGACGGCGAACGGTACGACACCTGGCGGCGCGCGCGCGAGGGGCTGTTTAGCGTGGTGGTGGGGGCGCGTTCGGCGCTGTTCACGCCGCTGCCGGATGTGGGGCTGGTGATCCTGGACGAGGAACACGACAGCAGCTACAAACAGTCGCCGCCCATTCCGCCGCCGTATTATCACGCCCGCGCCATCGCCGAGGCGATGATGCGCCAGAACGACGGCGTGTTAATCCTGGGCAGCGCCACGCCTGATCTGGAAAGCGTCTACCGCGCCGGGCGGGACGATTTTCAACTGCTGACGCTGCCGACGCGCATCATGGGGCATCGCGTCCGCGTGCTGGAACAGTCGGAGCGGGCGGGCGTGGTGTCGCGCTACTATCCCATCCGCGACTCCGATGCGCTGGCGATTGACCTGCCGCCGGTGACAGTGGTGGACATGCGCGAGGAGTTGAAGGCCGGCAATACCAGCATCTTCAGCCGGGAACTGCAGGCCGGCTTGCTGGAAACGCTCGACCGCCGCGAACAGGCCATCCTGTTCATCAACCGGCGCGGCGCGGCCACCTATGTTTTCTGCCGCGACTGCGGTTACGCGGCGCTCTGCCCGCGCTGCGGTACGCCCCTCACCTATCACCGGCAGGGCGAGGCGCTGCGCTGCCACCTGTGCGGCTACCAGGGTCCGCAGCCGCAGACCTGCCCCCAGTGCGGGTCGGCGCGCATCAAATATTTCGGCGCCGGCACGCAGCAGGTCGAATCGGCCCTGAAGGAGTTTTTGCCGGGGGCGCGGGTAGTGCGCTGGGACGCCGACACGGCCAGCAGCCCGGCCATGCACGAAGCCTATTTACAGCGGTTTATCGAGCGGCAGGCCGACGTGATGGTCGGCACGCAGATGGTGGCGAAGGGGCTTGATCTGCCGCTGGTGACGCTGGTGGGCGTAGTGAGCGCCGACATGGGGCTGAATCTGCCGGACTTCCGCGCCGCCGAACGCACCTTCCAGGTATTAACGCAGGTGGCCGGTCGGGCGGGGCGCGGCCTGCTGGGCGGGCGCGTGGTGCTGCAAACCTACCAGCCCGATCATTACGTCATCAAAGCGGCCTCGCGGCACAACTTCGCCGGTTTTTACGAACAGGAGATGGCCTACCGGCGCGAGATGGGGTATCCCCCTTTCCGGCGGCTGGCGCGCATTTTGTTCCGCCACGCCAACGAGGGCAAAGCCCGCCTGGAGGCGGAACGCGCCGCCGATTACCTGCGCCACCGCATCGAAAAAATGCGCCTGACCGGGACGGAACTGATCGGCCCCGCGCCCTGTTTTTTCGACAGAGTGAACAACGACGCCCGCTGGCATCTGCTGTTGCGCGCCGCGAACCCGACCCTGCCGCTTCAGGGCATGGACATCGCGCGCGGCTGGTACGTGGACATTGACCCCGTAGACGTGCTGTGAAGAAACGCGCCGAAAACCGAATTTTTCATGAAGGACAACGCTCTACCTTCATGCCTCATGCTACGATGGAGAAGTGAAGATTAATAAAACATGAGAGCATTTCATCATGAAAACACGGCTTTTCGCGCTCGTTCTGGCGCTGCTGGTCGCGGCGCTGCTGGTTAGCACCTATCCCGCCTACACATCGCCGCCGCCGGCCACCCCACCGCCCCCGCGCCCCGACCCCGCCGGTGTGCTGGGTGCGCCGCTCCCGCCTGAAACTACTTACAGCTTTTCGCCCTGGGACGTTTCGTTCAGCCCGCCGGCGCTGGCGTCTGAATCCGCGCCCGTGATGCCGTCCGGGGCGACCGAAAGCCGCACCGGGTTTTTGAGCGCGCTCAACGGCGACGCGCTGCCCGGCGATACGTCGCGCCCGCGCCTGCTGTACACGCTCACCGACGCGCGCGGCATGGTCACGCCGCTGCTGATCGAGGAAGCCGCCGCAGCCGCCTATCGCGGCCAGCGGGTGACGGTCGAAGCGGCTTTCGGCACGCCCGCCAACGGGCAGTTCGCTTTTGGTATGCCGGTGGCGCAGGTGGTTTCAATACGTCCGGCAGCCGCGCCCGGTCAGCTTCCGGCACTGCCCGGCGGTGGAGGCGGCCCGACGGTGCGCCCCTGGGTGACGATTCTGTGCCGCTACAGCGACGTGCCGGATACGCCCAAACCCAAATCGTGGTTCGAGGGCGCGATCAGCAGCGTGTACCCCGGCGTCAACCACTACTGGCAGCAGATTTCCTACAACCAGGCCAACATCAACGGCAGCATCGTGGTTGGCTGGTACAATCTGCCGCGCCCGAAAAGCTACTACACGCAGGCCAACGGCGAAATTGACTGGTGGAAGGTGCGGGACGATTGCAGCGCCGCCGCCGACCCGGACGTATATTTCCCGAATTTTTACGGTGTCAACTTCTGGATGAACGCCGGAATCGGCTGCTGCGCCTGGGGTGGCTACGGCTGGCCGCTGTATCTAGACGGCTCCAGTAAAATTTACGGCATGACCTGGATCGGGCCGGGCGGCTACGACCACCAGGGTATCATCGCGCACGAGATGGGGCATGGTTTTGATCTGCCGCATTCCGCCGCCAGCGACGGCATCAACGCCGCCCTGTGGGACGTGATGAGCAACGCCGCCGCCGACTGCCGGCTGGTAGATCCGACTTACGGCTGTGTCGGCGCGGGAACGATCACCTACCAGCTTAACCGCGCCGGTTGGATACCGCCGGAGCGTAAATACGAGGTGGCCGTTGGCACACGCGCGACACTGAACCTGGAACGACTGAACCAGCCCACTGGCGCTAACGCCTATCTGATGGCGCGCGCGCCGGTCGGGGGTTCGGCCACGCGCTATTATACGGTGGAGGCTCGCTACCGTGTCGGCTACGACGGCCATCTGCCGGGCGATGCGGTCATCATCTATGCGGTGGATACCGCGCGCGATACGCCGGCCTGGCTGGTGGACGCCGACGGCGTTCCCCCCTGGGATGAGGGCGCGATGTGGCGCGTCGGCGAGACGTTTTTCGACCCGACCAGCAATATCAGCGTCCGGGTGGTGTCGGCCAATGCCACCGGCTTTACCGTCACCATTTCCAACGATGCGCCCTATTCGGTCTGCGAGGACGTAACGGAAATCCCGAAGTCCGAATGCGAGGCGCTGGAGGCGCTGTATAACGGCATGGGCGGCAGCGGGTGGACGAACCGCACCGGCTGGCTGCAAACCGAGCTGCCCTGTTCGTGGTACGGCGTCCACTGCTGGGACGGCCACGTGGACTCGCTGGGGCTGAACGCCAACAACCTGCGCGGCACGATTCCGCCGCAGATCGGCCAGCTTCCCAGGCTGAACTGGCTCGACCTGTCGTACAACGGCTTGACCGGCGGCATCCCGGATACCATCGGCGGCCTGGACGAACTGGCGGTGTTGATCCTCAACGACAATGACCTGGACGGCAGCCTGCCCGCCAGCCTGGGCAGCCTGGATAAACTGGCCTGGGTGGGGATGTGGCACAACCACCTGAGCGGCGAACTGCCGCCGGAACTGGGCAGCCTGCCGGAACTGACCCATCTGCTGCTGGGCGTCAACCGCCTGAGCGGGCCGATACCGGCGACCTTCGCCGGCCTGCCCAAACTGGACTGGCTCGACCTGTCCTACAACCAGCTTTCCGGCGAAGCACCCGCCGGGCTGGCGAACGTGCCGACGCTGACCGGCATCAACCTGCGTTATAACAAACTGCGCTTCGGCACGGCCATCCAGAACCTGCTGTGGACGCTCGACCCGCTTTCGCTGGCGACGCAGACCACCGCACCCGGCACGCCGTATCTGGTCGAACGCTGGCAGAACAGCATTATGCTCGGCTGGCTGCTGA
This sequence comes from Anaerolineae bacterium, assembly GCA_026645945.1. Lineage (GTDB taxonomy): Bacteria > Chloroflexota > Anaerolineae > Aggregatilineales > Phototrophicaceae > CFX2. The sequence goes on along the minus strand of JAPKMO010000024.1, from coordinate 24,525 downwards.
TTGATTACACCGATCACGGCGGCGGTTACGAGGTCTACAGCGCCGCCGCGCCAGGCGGGCCGTTCTCCTATCGCGGCATCACATCCAGCAAGGCGACCGGGGCATATACCGTGAACGGCTTGCAGCCCGCCACGACCTACTACTTCAAAATTCGCGCTTACACGCCGCCGCACGATTTGCAGCAGAACGCACTCTACAGCGACTTCACGCCGGTTTTTGCGGCAACCACGCACGATTCGTCCGCCGCCGCACCTGCCCTGCACCGCTATACGACCGCCACGCCGACTCTGACCTGGAGTCCGGTGACGTGGGCGGCTTACTACGACGTGCAGGTGGCGCGGGATGCCGCCTTCAGCAGCTTGCTCCAAACCTTCTCGACTGCCGGCCTCTCGCTGACACTCGGCCCGCTGGACGACGGCACGTACTACTGGCGGGTGCGCGCGGTCGGCGGGGGGCGCACCGGCGGGTGGAGCGCCGCGCAGGCTTTTATGGTGGATAGTTAAAACAGGTGGTCGAACCGGGGCGGGTGATGCCCGCCCTGTTCGGCGTTTTTATTCAGCGACCGGCAGGTACAGGTCGAGTACCAGTTCCTCCGGCGGCACGTCTGCGCCGGCGCGAATATGCTCCTCAAGACACTGGGCATGAAGACCCCGGTACGGGCTGCGCTCCACCCAGGCGACCAGCTTTTGCCAGGTGTCGTAGATGGTTGACACGCCCCGGCAGCGCGTGACGGCATACAGGCCGCCCGGCATGTCCTTAACCGTGATGGTTTCGTCGGACGTGATGTCCGGCCCGACGATCATCCACACCTCGTAGCCGTAGTTCGGGCTGCCGGGCGCGGGGTTCGGGTTGTTGAAGCCGAACAGCCGCGTATTTTCCAGCGGCAGCCCGCGCGACTCCGCCCAGGCCATCAGCTTGTTCCAGGCCAGCATTTCGGGTTCTGCGCCGAAGCCCAACGCGCTGGCGACCCGCGCCGGTTCGAGCTTGATGATACGAACGTCCAGATTGTCGCTATTGTCGCTCATGATGATTTCCTCCTGACAGCTGCAACAGCTATGATGGATGTTACCCCCCAACCCTGACATCCTGTGTCAGTTTTCCCGCGTAGAATAAAAATGTGCGGTGATTTCCAGTCCCCACCCCCTGCCCCCTCCCCAAGTCTTAGAGAGAGGGTCAAAACAGGTTATTATGGGTTTTTAATTCCCCTCTCCACGTAATGGCGACCCGAATGGGGACGTATGTCCCCTGAGGGAAGGGGATATAGGGGTGGGGAAGGTTCAGTACAGAACTGGCAGTTATCGTAAAATGTGAGTTTATCAACCCTGGAACGGAGTGAACGATGCGCGCCGAACGTCTTTTATCGCTGCTGATGCTGCTCCAGCGCGGCGAATGCCTGCCGGCCCCGGCGCTGGCGCGGGAACTGGGCGTGTCGGTGCGGACGATCTACCGCGACGTGGACGCGCTGGCGGCGGCGGGCATTCCTGTTTATGCCGAGTTGGGCGCGAACGGCGGCTACCGGCTGGTCGAAAACTACCGCACCAGCCTGACGGGTTTAACGGCGGATGAGATCGGCGCCCTGCTGCTGCTTAAAATTCCCGAACCGCTGGCCGGGCTGGACGCCGGGCAAACGCTGAAAACCGCCCTGCTCAAGTTGTTCGCCGCCCTGTGGTCGAATCCGGCGGCGGAAGGCCGCGCCCCGCATATCTACCTGGACTGGGCCGGCTGGGGGCAGCGGACCGCGCCGGTTCCCCTGCTGCAAACCCTGTACCGTGCTGTGCAGGAAAACCGCGCCGCTGTTGTGCGCTACCGGCTGATTAACGGCATCGAAATCGAGCGTTCGGTACGGCCGTATGGCCTGGTCGCCAAAGCCGGCGACTGGCATCTGGTGTACACCGGGGGTGGGCGGCTGCACATCCGCCCGGTGGCCGATTTTCTCGATGTGCAGATCGGCGCGGAGAGCTTCGAGCGCCCGGCGGATTTCGACCTGCAAGCCTGCTGGGACGCGCACCGCGCCGCGCTGGAAACTAACCGTTACGGCTTCGAGGCCGCCCTGCGGGTATCGCCGGACGCGCTGCCCTGGCTGCCGCGTCTTTTCGGCAGCCGCCCCTATCAAACCGACGCGCCGGATGCCGACGGCTGGACGCGGGTGGACGGCACGTTTGAATCGCTGGAAGCGGCACGCACGCTGGTGCTGGGGCTGGGCGGCGCGGCGGAAGTATTGACCCCGGAGGCGCTGTGCCTGAGCGTGCGCGACTTCGCCGGACAAATTATGCGGCGGTATGCTGGGGCGGGTTAACCTTCTTTGCATCCCGCTGTTACCCGGCGGCGATTTCGACTACAATGGCGTTTGATCTCCGACTCAGCAACTCAGCACTTGTTTTGAGGTTGTAACCCGTTTGGACGATACGATTCACTATTTAACCCCGGCGGAGGTGTACGCGATTGCCGAGGAAGTGCTGGGCCGCCACCCGGACGTGCGCGACCGCCATCTGCTGCGGGCAGCCGCCGCCCGCCCGATGCTGCACGCCTTTGGGCAGGACGCCTACCCCACGCTGCTGGACAAAGCCGCCGCGCTGCTGCATTCGCTGGCGGCGCATCACCTGTTTTTTGATGGCAACAAACGCACCGCTCACCGCGCGACGGTGGTTTTTTTAGAACGCAACGGCCTCAAACCCACCTGGAAGGCGGAAGAAGCCTACGATTTCATCCTGGAAGTGGCGCAAAGCCGGCACGATGTCGAAGCGGTGGCGCGCTGGCTGGCCGGCCACACCGCGCCCCGGCACACCGGCGGTTAACCTCATGCGTTATCTCACGGTTGACGAACTGATTTACATCAACGAGCAGCTTCCCAATGCCGACCGCATCCATCGGATACTGAAGGGCAAACAGCGCGTGCGGGATATGGGACTGCTGGAGGCCGCCTGGGGACGCCCGATGCAGACGGTCTTCGGGCAGGACGCCTACCCCACGCTGCCACAGAAAGCCGCCGCGCTGCTGCATTCGCTGGCGCGCAACCATCCCTTTGCCGACGGCAACAAACGCACCGCGGCGCTTGCCGCGATTTTTATGCTGCGCGTCAACGGCCTGCGCGTGACGTGGGAAACCGCCGCCGCGCTGGAAAACATCGTCGCTGTGGCCGAGGGCAAACTCAGCGTGGCCGATTTCGCCGCCTGGCTGCCGGTCGAGCCGGTCGCGCCGTCGCCCGAACCGGACGCCGAGGCCGACGCGCGGACGATTGCGGTCATCATTCACGAACACAGCCGCCTGCTGGACGAACTGGCGGGGCGTTAGGGCGTTAGTGCAGTCTTGACGGATAAACGGAAAAGAATAAGCCTGATAGACAGTGAAGCTTTAGCCCACTGGCAGCGGGTTGAAGCCCGCTGTCCATTCAGGATCAGGCACAGTCTAATGGGTTTATCCATAAGTATCTTCATGCGTTTGCTCTGAAGATGAGGCCGGTCTGCATCTTTGCCTCTTTGCGCCTCTGCATTTCGCCTTTTTCTTCCTAATCCGCCCCGCCGAACAGTTCCTTCTGCATGGTTTCGACGCCCCGGCGCAGCAGTTCGTCGGTTTCCAAATCCTCGGCGATTTTGTTGCAGCTGTGCAGGACGGTGCTGTGCGCTCGCCCGCCGAACGCTTCGCCGATCTGCGGCAGGGACGCCTGGGTGACTTCGCGCGCCAGGTACATGCCAATCTGCCGCGCCAGCGTCAGCTTTTGCGTGCGGCGCGGGCCGGTCAGCTCCGAGACGGACACGCCATGATAGCGGGCGGTTACATCCAGCACGCGCGCCAGGGTGACGTGGTGGCGCGGGCGGCGGTAGCCGTCCAGCACGCCCTGGGCGACATCCACGCTCAGGGCGCGGCGCGAAAGCTGCGATGTGGCGACGATCTGGTTGAAGATGCCCTCCAGTTCCCGCACGTTGGTGCGCGCCCGGTTGGCGATGGTTTCGGCCACGCCGGGCGGCAGTTTAACGCCGCGTTCTTCCGCCCACATCTCTAGGATGGCGAGCCGCGTCTCAAATTCCGGCGGCTGCAAATCCATGATGAGGCCGCCTCCAAAACGCGAACGCAGCCGGTCTTCCAGCGTGTGGAGCTGGCCGGGATGCCGGTCGGAGGCCAGCACAATCTGTTTGTTGAAGGTGTACAGCGTATTGAAGGTGTGGAAGAACTCTTCCTGCGTGCTTTCTTTCCCGGCGATGAACTGGATGTCATCCACCAGCAGCACATCCGCCGAGCGGTATTTGTCGCGGAACATGGCGGTGGTTTTCTGCCGGATGGCGTCTACCAGGTCGTTGGTGAACGCCTCCGACGGGATATAAATGGCGCGCAGGCCGCGCTCGCGGCAGGCGTGGGCGATGGCTTGCAGCAGGTGGGTTTTGCCCAGGCCAACCCCGCCGTACAGCAGGAAGGGGTTGTACACGCTGGCCGGGCTTTCGGCCACCGCCAGCGCGGCTTCGACCGTCAGCCGGTTGGCGGAATTGACGACGAATCGCTGGAAGGTAAAACGCGGGTTAAGTTCGCTTTCCGGCAGGTCTGGGCGAACCGGGCGGCCTATCTTCTGGTGCAGGGGTGTGTTTTCGGCGGCCTGGCGGGCCAGCAGCCGGAACAGCGGCAGGTCTTCGTCGCCGCTGGCGGGGGCCGGCGGTTTGTAAACCTCAAAACACAGTTCAACCCGCTCGCCCCATACGTCGCTGACCACGCGGCGCACGTCCCGGTACAGCCGGTTTTGCAGCATATCGCGGGCGTAAGCGTTGCCGACGCCCACCCGGAACACACCCGCCTCGAAGCCCAGGAACGCCGCGCCGCGCAGCCAGGTTTCAAAACTGGCGCGGTCGAACTGTATCTCCATCTGGCTGTAGGCGATGTTCCAGGCTTCTTCCGGCTTCACGATTGTTATCCATTCACGGCCCGGCCAACAGGGACACTAACCCAGCGGGGTTTAATTGCCCGTTTTGCCGGCTGTCATTTGATGTTTAGGTTGATTTCCCACCGGGGCGCGAAGACTGCCCCTTTTATTGGTGCGGAAGTGACCGGTCGGGTCGTATCGGTGATTGATGTACTATGTAGTATAACGCAATCGCCGCCGAACCTCAACCGATTTTCCGCCCCGAATGTTAAAACTTTTAACATTTTAAGGTTGGGAAAAAATCTACCAAACATACCCCAGTAAGAAGCTCTTAAACTAACGCAATTCAAACAGGAGTCACAGCTCTGCTAGGCCGATTTTGGGGGATATAAGGCGAAAATCGGGGTTTTATAACGCAACATATCACAAACCGGCGGCGGGGGCCGGCGCGTTATGTGTGGGTAGATATGGTACCTCAAAATTTTAACATTGGGATATTTTCTACCCACGCCGGGAAAATCGCGCCAAAATTGGGAAAAATGGTGATATTTGGGATATTCCGGCAATCGAACATCTGGCGGCTTTGAAGCGGTTGGAACGCCCTTTACCGGTGGATGAATTCGCGCCGGCGCGCCCGCTGCCGGTTGTAAAACAGCGCCAGCGATAGGACGGCCAGCCCGGTGAAGGCGATGACGCTCGCCATCGGCAGCGCGCCCTCGGCCAGCGGCTCCAGCGCCCCCACCACCATCGTCGCCAGGGCGACCAGCAAAAATTGCAGCATCCCCAGCCTGGCCGAAGCCGCGCCGGCGTCCTTCGCATAGGGTTCCATAGCTAGGGTGGTCGCGTTGGGCATCACCAGCCCTACGCAGGAGACATACACAAACAGCGATATGGCGATTCCCGGCAGCCCGGCGGCCCCGGTGACGGCGGCGGCCAGCAGCAAACCCGCGATACACTGCACGACGATGGCGCGGAACAACACCCTGTCCAGGTCTGTGGCATGGAACAGGTGCGCGTTGGATTGGGATGCCAGCACCAGCCCCAGCGTGTTAATCCCGAACAGCAGGCCGAACTGGTCAGCCGGCACGCCGAACAGGTTGATCAAAACGAACGGCGAGCCGGCAATATGGGCGAACATGCCGGCCATGCTGACGCCGCCCATCAGGGCATTGATTAAAAAAATGCGGTTGGACAGCAGCGCCCGGTAGCGGCCAAACACCCGTCCCGGATGCAAAACCTGGGTCGGGTCGGGCGGGTGGGTTTCCGGCAGCCGAAAATGCACCGCCGCCAGGCAGATGATGCCGATGGCTGCCTGTACCCAGAAGATGGACTGCCACCCTAAGCGCACCAAAAGCTGCCCGCCCAGCAGCGGCGCTAATACCGGAGCGATGCCCGTCACCAGCATCAGCATAGACAAAACACGGCGCATCTGCTGGGTATTAAACAGATCGCGCGCGATGGCCCGCGAAATGACTCCCCCGGCGCAGCCGCCGATGGCTTGCAGAAAACGCAGCGCCAGCAGCGCCTCAACGGACGGCACAAACGCGCAGGCCAGCGAGGCCGCCGCGTAGAGTGTCAGGCTGAAGTACAGCGGCATCTTGCGCCCAAAACGGTCGGCGAGCGGGCCGTACAAACCCTGCCCAAAAGCAAAACCGAGGAAAAAGGCCGTCAGCGTGAGCTGCACCTGCGCCGTCTGCGCCGATAAAACACCCTCCAGGGTCGGTAGAGCCGGCAGATACATATCAATGCTCAGCGGCCCGAAGGCTGTGAGCGTGCCGAGGATGATGAGCAGCTCTAAACGATTTTTGGGCAGTATGATGGCCTTCCGCCGCAGCCTGAAAGAAGATGAAAAAACGCCGCGCCGCGCGTTCAGACCGACAGCCGCTTTTGGCATTATAACGCGCGCATGACGCCCGGCGTAGTGCCATTTGCGCCAGTGGACTTAATATAAAACTTCATGTACAATCATTTTAGAGGCATCGAATGAGGCCGATGCACGACTGACACCACGCGCGCCAGTCGCTTCCCGCCCGGTGGGGGTGGGCACCAGGAATGCGAGGGGATAACAATGAACGCAGACGAAAACGCATCGGGGCCGGATGTCATTAAAGTATCCGCGAAGTCTCGCTCGACGGCGGTAGCGGGGGCCATCGCGGGGGTTATCCGCGAACATCGCTACGCCGAGGTGCAGGCTATCGGCGCGGGGGCCGTCAACCAGGCCGTTAAGGCGCTGGCGATTGCCAGAGGGTATCTGAGCCGGGACGAGATAGACATCGTGTTCACGCCGTATTTTACCGAAGTGAACATTGATGGACAGGAACGGACGGCGGTCAGGTTTGCGGTTGAGCCGCGTCCGTAATGCGGCGGGTTGATCTGCATCTACATACGACGGCCTCCGATGGCGAGTTTTCGCCACCGGGTGTGATTGAGCGCGCCCGCGCCGTTGGGCTTGAGGCAGTCGCCATCACCGACCACGACACCACCGCCGGCATCCTCGAAGCGCAGGCGGCGGCAGGTAAGTTGTTGCTGGTTATCCCCGGTATCGAATTAAGCGCCGAAGACGATAAACTGGATGTACACATGCTGGGCTACTTCCTAAACTGGCAGACCGGCGATTTTCAGGCGCGGCTGGCGGGTTTCCGGGATGACCGGTTAAAGCGCGGGCAGCGTATCGTCGAAAAGCTGGCCTCCCTGGGGCTGCCGGTCGCCTGGGAGCGCGTGCTGGCGCTGGCCGACGGCGGCGCGGTGGGACGCCCGCACATCGCCCGCGCGATGGTGGAAGCCGGCTTTGTCGCCACGCTCGGCGAAGCCTTCGACCGCTACCTGCATACCGGCGGCCCGGCTTATGTCTCGCGGGAGCGGCTGACGCCCGAAGCGGCGGTGGCGTTGATTCACCAGGCCGGCGGCGCGGCGGTACTGGCGCATCCTGCTGTCCTACCGGATTACGCCGCGATGGTCGAACGGCTGATCCCCGCCGGGCTGGACGGCGTGGAAGTCGCGCATCCTTTAAACAGCGAAGTCGTGCGCGACAATCTGCGCGGCCTGGCGGCGCGTTACGGGCTGGTGATGACCGGCGGCTCGGATTTTCATGGCAGTGAAAGTGAGCCGCTCGGCTCGGTCACACCGCCGCCCGGCTGCGTGGCCGCCCTGCGCGAACGGGCCGCGCGTTATCAAAAGGGTTGATTATGCCCGCCGCAGGCCGGGGTAATCCAGGAACATCACTTCCAGCGCCAGCCGCAGATTGACGTTGGTATTCAGATTTTGCAGCGTTTCGCGGGTGGCGCGCAGCGCCGTTAGGGCTTCCTCCGGCGACAGCGTTTCGGCCAGCCGTTCCAGCGCCTCGTAGCGGTCTTTATTGGCCGGTGTCAGCGCCGCGCCTTCCGCGATCATCAGCACGTCGCGCCAGTAGGACTGCCACAGTTCCAGCAGCGGGTAGAGCGCCAGTTTATCTTTGCTCAGGTCTTCAGCAATCTCAAAACGCCCGGCGCGGTTGAGCGCCAGCAGGTTTTCCAGCGCGTTGAGGGCTTGGTCGCGCTGCTCCAACAGGGCGGGGTCGTCCAGGGCGCGCATCGCCCAGCCCACACGCCCGCCGCTCAAACGCGCCAGCAGGTCGGCCTGCCGGCGGTCGGCGTTCCGGCGCTCGATCAGAATATCGCGGATCGTCTCTGCTGGGACGGCGCGCAGGCTGATGATCTGGCTGCGGCTGATGATGGTCGGCAGCAGGGCATCGGTGGCCGGGGCCAGCAGGATGATGATGGCGTGCGGCGGCGGCTCCTCCAGCGTTTTGAGCAGGGCGTCCTGCGCCTGGGGGCGGGCGTGGTCAAAATCGCGGAAGATCGCCACCCGGTAGCGCGCCTCGTAGGGTTTGAGCGCCAGCCGTCCGGTGATCGCGCGCACTTCCTCGATCCGCAGCGCCCCGGTCGAAGGGTCAAGTTCCGAATACAGCAGGTCGGGGTGGCTGCCGGCAGCGATCAGCTTGCAGGGGCGGCACACGCCGCAGGGGCGCGCGGCTTCGTCGGGGTCGGCGCAGTTTAACGCCTGGGCGAAAGCCCGCGCCAGCGTCTCTTTGCCGACCGACTCCGCGCCGACGATCAGATAAGCGTGGCGAACGCGCCCGTTCGCCAGCGCCTTCCGCAGATGTTCGACGGCCCAATCGTGTCCGTAAACCGGCCAGGAATGTGCCATAAAACTCATGCCGGCGCTGCCGCCAGCGTCTTTTGAATCTGCTCGATATGCCCCACCCCATGCCGGGAGTAGGTTTGCAGAATATCTTCCACCGACATCTCGCCGACTTCCGGGTGCAGGCCGATGCGCGCCCAGTCCGAGTCGTCCAGGCTGTCCAGCAGGTCACTCCAGCGGCGGTGCAGGCCGCGCAAAATCGCCAGCGAAGCCTCCGGCGGTAGTTCCAGCGCGTCGAAGGTTTCCGCCCAGGTTTCCTGGTTGTAGGGTTTAAGCGTGGGACGGTCTTCGGTCAGCAGCAGCTTGGTGCGGATGAAAGCATTCATGTGCGAGTCGGCCAGGTGGTGAATGTTCTGAAGCACCGTCCATTCATAAGGGATAAAGCGTGTTCTAAACTGCGCCTCGCTCAGGCCGCCGACGGCGGCTTCCAGTTCCGCCGGGAAGCGGCGAATGGCCTCGATCATCTCGCGGCGCTGTTCGGGGGTGAGCATGGGCTGATCCTCCTGATTGATCCGATCGTGTTCACCATTGTACCGCGAACGGCACAGGCCGGTTGATTTTTAGTCTTCAGCCCACCGTCCCCAGGTAGGTCGCTTCGGCCACTTTGACCAGCCGGCCATCGCCCAGGCCGATCTTCCACGTGCCGTCGCGCTGGCGGCTGGTGAGCAGCACCGCCGAGTAGTCTTCCGTCCAGGCCAGCGGCTCGACAAAAGTGGTGATCGGCTCGGTGAGCGCGGTCTGGGTTTGCGCCTGCAAATCCACCAGCACGAACACGGTCTGGATGGACTGCTCCGGGCGGCCAAAATCGCGCACCTGCGCCAGCGCGTATACGGCGCGCGCGCCGTCCGGCGAAATCACCACGTCGCCGGCCTGGGTGTAATTTCGCAGCCGCAGGCCGGGCAGGGTTTGTTCCACGCCGCCTTCCAGGTTAACGACGCGCAGATCGAAGCCGCTTAAATCCGGGGACACGGCCAGCCGCAGCAGCAGCCCCGCCCCGAAGCCGGCCCCGCAAAAGCAGCCGGGTTCACCCGGCAGCCGCTCCCAGGTTCCGCCCTCCAGGTCGAGCGCGAACAGCCCGGCAAACTGCGGATAAGGCGTGAAGTCCGCGATGCCGTCCGGCTGAAAATCCATGTACAGAACAGTTTTATCGGCGTTAAAAGCCACCGGCAGGGCGCGGATACCGTCGCGCGGGCCGTCCATTAACACCTGTCGGGGATTCGTGCCGTTGAGGTTGGCGACGGTGGTGATGGTGGTCAGGCCGGCATCGCCGCCGGTGAGCGTCCAGGCCAGGGTCGTTTGGTCGGGCGAAACCAGCCAGTCCACCCGGCGCGTATCGTTCCCCGGCTGGATGAAAGGATGTTCGATCACAGTGGCATCGGGCGCAGCGACCATAACGCGATTCGCGCCAGGGTCGAAAAAAATCACCCCACCGCCGGCGGGCGTGTACCGCTCGCCGTTCACCTCGACGGAGGTTTCCTCGTCCGTGAAGGGGTTGATAAAAATCAGGCGGTCGGCCCCCTGGTTGTCTATATCACGCTGCAAAAACACCTGCCAGGGGTGGATTTCTGGCGGCATCGAGCCGCTTTCCTGGGCAGCGGCGAAAAACGGCTCGGCGGCCAGCAGCGCCAGCAGCAGCCCCGCGCACAGCCGCACGGCAAATCCCAGCCGGCGCTTACGGCGCACCCAGCGCCTCCACCAGACGCGGCAGCACCTCGCCCGACGGGCCGGCCAGCCAGAGGTCGGCAATGGGCGTGATCTGGCTTTCGACCGGATTTACCTCGATGATAAACGCCCCGGCCCGTTTGGCGATAAACGGCATGTTGGCGGCGGGCGTCACCACGCCGGACGTGCCGACGACCAGCATCACGTCGGCATGGGCGCTGGCGAAGGTGGCGGCCTCGATGGCGTCGGGGGGCAGCATTTCGCCAAACCACACCACATCCGGGCGCACCCAGCGCCCGCAGTGGGGGCAGCAGGGCGGGCCGTTGTTTTTGTCCCAGGTTAAGGTCGAAATATCCACCGGCGTGGGGCTGCCCTGGCAGTCAAAAAAACACCTGTTGGCGGCGATGCTGCCATGCAGCCGGATCACTCCGGCGCTGCCGGCGCGTTCGTGCAGGTCGTCCACGTTCTGCGTGATGATACGCAGGTGCGGAAAACGTTTTTGCAGGACGGCCAGCGCGTAGTGGCCGGGGTTCGGCTGCGCGGCGCGCACCATCTCGCGGCGGTATTCGTACCAGTCCCACACCAGTTTGGGGTTGCGCGCGAACGCCCCCGGCGTCGCCAGCTGCGCCGGGTCATACCGCGCCCACAGGCCGTCCAGCGCATCGCGGAAGGTCGGCACGCCGGACTCCTTGCTGACGCCTGCGCCGGTTAATACGGCTAGGCTGCGGCAGTTCAGCAGGCGTTCACCTGCTTGTTGTAGTAGGTCGGGGTTCAACATAATTTCAGCCAGAATGTACGACGGAAAGGCAAAAACCGGGATTGTTATTAGTATAGGCCGGGTTGCGGCTAAAAACCAGTGAAGGCGCGCTCTATACAGCCGCCGCGGTCTGCGCTAATATTTTTATCCCTGCGGAGGAGGATAAAGTTATGCCCCCACTTGTGCCGCTGACCGATCACATCTGGCTGTACCCGCGTGACCCAAACCCGGAGCGCATTCAGCCCAACGTTGGCATCATCGTGGCCGGACGGCAAACCTTTCTGGTAGATGCTGGAAATTCGCCCCGCATCGCCCGCCGCATCCTGCTGGCGCTGGATGAAATTCACGCGCCGCCGGTTAGCGCCGTCATCTACACCCATCATCACTGGGATCACGTTTTCGGCGGCATGATGTTTGACGCGCCAGTGGTGGCCCATGAAATCTGCCGCAAGCACCTGGCCGAAATGGCCGCCAAACCCTGGAGCCAGGCGTATATTCAGGAAGAAATCGTGCGCGCGCCGGCGCGCGAACAGGGGCTGCGGGGTATGGCGCGCGCGGTGGACGACTGGCGCAGTTTTCGCATCGCCCTGCCGGAGATTACGCTGTCGAAAACCCTACGCCTGTATGGAGATGGTTTAACCATCGAAATCGAACACGTCGGCGGCCAGCACGCGCCGGACTCGCTCATTGTGCGCGTGCCGGAGGCGCGGGTGATGTTTGTGGCCGACGCTTATTATCCGCCGCCGCCGCACCAGGGCCGCCCCGATGATACGCTCGACCACGAGATGATCGAACGGCTGGCCGGCGAAAACATGGAACTGTACATAGACGGTCATGGCGACCCATGCAGCGCGGAGGAATTTCGCCGGCTGGCCGCCGAATAAAACGCGCGGGAGGGATTGGGTTGGATGCTGTGGAAAAAATACGATAAAAACGCGCCGCACGCCTATACTTTCGGCGTTTTCCCCACCCTGGAGCTGCTGCGCTACCAGATGCCGCGCGCAATTGAAGTGCTGCTTCACTCGCAGGGGGAGCGCAACGAAGGGGTGGAAAAAATCCGCGCGCTGTGCCAGCACGCCCGCATCCCCACAACGCTCAACGACAAGCTGGTGGAGCGCCTGTCGCCCAAAGAAAACACCTACGCGGTCGGCATTTTCCAGAAATATTATCCCCGGCTGAACCCGGACGAAAGCCATATCGTGCTAATTAACCCCGGCGATATGGGCAACCTGGGGACGATTATCCGCACCCTGCTGGGTTTTGGGCTGACCAACCTGGCGCTGGTTCGCCCGGCGGTGGACATCTTCGACCCGCGCGCCATTCGCGCTTCGATGGGCGCGGTGTTCCAGCTGAACTTCCACTATTTCGAGTCGTTCGATGCTTACCGCGCCGCTTTCAGCAGGCATCACCTGTATCCGTTCATGACCGACGGCGCGGCGCTGCTGCCGGAAGTCGCCTTTCAGACCCCCTTCGCTCTGGTGTTCGGGAACGAAAGCAGCGGTTTGCCGTCAGAGTTTCGGGAAATGGGGACGAGCGTCCGCGTCCCGCAGCGCCCGGCCATTGACTCGCTCAGCCTGCCTATCGCCGTCGGCATCGCGCTCTACGGCGCGACAAGGTGACACCCGAAGAGCGGAAGCAGTCGCGGCTATTTATCCCGCGAGAGCTGGAAGCCGCTCATGAACTGCTTTTGCAGCAGCACAAAAACGACCACCGGCGGCAGGCTGGCGATCACCGCCCCCATCATCATCGGGCCAAAAACCAGCGCCGAATCGCCGCCCATCAGCGTTCGCAGCCCGACCTGAACGACCTGCCGTTCCTGCCCCTGGATGATAAGCACCGGCCAGATATACATATTCCACATATAAACGAACTGAATCACAGCCAGCGCGCCGATGGTGTTCCAACTGATGGGAATCAACACACGAATCAAAAATTGCAGCGGCGTCGCGCCGTCCAGTTGGGCCGCTTCCGAAAGCTCTGCCGGGATATTGGCAAAATGCTGGCGGAATAAAAATGTGCCGGTGGCGCTTGCCAGGAACGGCACGATAAGCGCCACATAGGTGTTGCCCCAGCCCAGGCTGTTGATGAAACGGAACAGAGCGATGATTAAAATCTCGGTCGGCATCATCAGGGTAATCAGCACAAAACCGAATAGGAGCCATTTGCCGGGGAAGCGGAAATAGACAAAAGCCAGCCCTGCCAGCAGCGAGAGCGCGGTTTTGCCGACCGTTACCGCCACCGCCACAAACACGCTGTTGAGCATGTAGCTGCCCAGGCTGCGGTTGACCATGACGATATTCCAATTATCGGCGAATGACAAACCGGGCGTAAACTGGTAGCTGTACACCTGCGCGTTGTTCTGGGTGCTGACCAGGATGGCATAAAAAAGCGGAAAGCCGATCAGCAGACAGGCTGCCCACAGGATTATATGCACATACCAACGCTGCGGAACCCAGGCGGGCAGCGCGCGTGCCGCTGCCATGCGGCTCTGTTCCTGGATATGCTGCCGGGCAGGCGCGGCAGCAGTGCGTTCATGCTCCATAAGTGACTCGCCTCCCGGTGCTGCGGAACTGTAACACGGTCAGACCGATGACCATAACAAACAGGATGATAGACTGCGCGGCGGCTTTGCCCAAGTCGTTGTTCTGGATGCCGATGTAATAAATGCGATACATAAGCGTCGTGGTGGAACTCAACGGCCCGCCGGCGGTCAGGTAGTCTATTGTGCCGAAGGTTTCAAAAAACGCATAGGTCATGTTGGTGATAATCAAGAAGAACGTGATGGGCGAAAGCAGCGGCAGGACGACATGGCGAAAACGCTGCACAGCGTTCGCGCCGTCAATGGCGGCGGCTTCCTGCAAGTCCTTCGGCACGTTCTGGAGGCCGGCGATGTAAAACAGGATGTTAAAACCCATTGACTTCCACACACTGGCGAGAATCACCGCCCAGGGAGCATAGGCGGGGTTATTCAACCAGGGGACGGACGGCAGGCCGACACCATTCAGCAGATAGTTGATGATGCCGCCTACCGGGTTAAACAGCAGTAGGAAAATCACGCCGGCCACCGCCGGGGAAATGGCATACGGCCAGATCAGCAGTGTGCGGTATACGCGCGCGCCTTTAACCGGCTGGTAAGCAGCCAGCGCCACGAGCAGAGACAGCACCAGACCAATCATGACGATAGCGGCGGACATCACCAGCGTTAACGCCAGGCTGTTCAGATACGACTGATCGGTGACAAGCCGGGTGAAGTTATCCACGCAGACAAAAGCAGAGCGCCGGGCGCCCAGGCGCGCCAACTGGGTCGAGAGGCTGAAGGTGTCCAGCGATGGGTAGTATAAAAATAAAGCCAGGATGATGAGCGTTGGCGCCAACAGCAGCCAGGGCATGATTTTTCCCCGGAAGGCGCCGGGCTGCGACGACGCGGCGGCGGGCTGCGATTGGCCCCGTCCTCGCCACCAGCGTACCAGCCAGGCGGCGGCGCTCAGGGTCAACGCCAGGCCGACCCCGATAAGCAGCAGGCCAAAAATCAGGTCAAGGGTCGGGCGTTCGGCCTCGAAGGTGCAAAAGTTCAGCGGCAGCATAAAAACCAGTGTGCCGCCAAGCCCTGCCGCCAGCCCAATAGCGGCACTTATAAGCGGACTCAGGCCGGTTTGCCGGAAAAGCCAGGCCATCAAGACCGCGCCTGCCAGCGCCGCAAATATTAAAACAACCAATGGGGGTACCAGCATAAGGTTTTTCTCTCACCGGTGTTGACGGACTGTGGTGGGGGCAGCACGCCGCCGCCCCCACCAATATAACGCGGATTGATCTCAGGGTTTTATCACGGGGCGCTGATAAGGTTGTATTCTTCCAGGATAACGCCCGCGTCGGCAGCTGCTTTGGTCAGCACCGCCGCCGGGTCTTCATCGGTCAGCAGGACGGTATCAATCGCGCCCGTTACCACATTGCGAATGGCCGGGAACGCGCCCAGAATCACGCCTTGCGTGGCCGGGGTGATGGTGCTTCGCGCGAGCTGGTCAGCTGCTACAATAAAATTGGGATTCTCGGCATACCAGGCCTTGCCCTTGCTGGCCTGCACCGCCGGGTCTTTCGCCCACAGTTCGCTGCCGCCGTTGGCTTCGATAGCGTCGTACCAGCCTTCGGTATTCAGCAGTTCAATCGAACTCTCGCGGATGGCGATGTAACCGGTTACCTGATGCCACTCGGCGGCATTTTCGGTGTTGGTCAGCCACAGCAGGAAGGTGAGCGCGCCGTCTTCTACTTCGGGGGACAGGCCGTCGGCCAGCCACAGGCTCGCGCCGCCGATCAGGTTGCCCGTCCAGCCGGTTTCGTCGTTGTAGGGCAGGAACGACGCCACCACTTCAAAGCCGTTTTCGCGGCCCGTGTTGGTATAAATCGCCGTGTCGGAACTGCTGTACATTGCCATAGCGGTCTGCTGGCTGAGGAACGACTGGTCAACCGTAGACCAAGAAGCGCCGCCCTGCGCGCCGCTGTAGTACAGATAACCCTTGCTCGCCATATCGTCCAGCCAGGCCAGGATATTAACGCCGGCATCGCCGCTGAAGGTCAGTTCGGTGGCGCGGGCGGCGCGGCCATTGTCGTTATTGGCGTAGGTGGCGTTCTGCTGCGCCAGCCACTGCTCGAAGAACCAGCCGTGATTGGGGAAGGTGAAGCAGTATTCAGGAGCGCCTTCCATCGCCATGATTTTTTCGCAGGCGGCCTCCATTTCGGCCCAGGTCGCCGGGATGGCTTCGACGCCGGCAGCGTCCAGGATATTCTGGTTCGAGAACATGATGGCCGAGGAGGTATTCCAAGGCATCGAAGTCCACAGGCCGTCCAGCGTATAGTAGGCCGAAACCGGGCCGATGAAATCGTCAAAATTGACCGGAATACCGTTTACTTCGGTACGGTCGCCCAGCGCCTCGGCAATCGGTTTGAAATAGCCGCTGTCGCGGGCAACCTGGGTGGCGGCCTCAAAATACTGCACCACAGCCGGGATGGCGCCCTGTTCGGCAGCCAGGGCAGTAGCCGCGAACAGCTCTTCATAACTCTTATAGCCTTCAATCACCACATTGTACTGCGGGAATTTTTCGTTAAAGGCGGCAGCTTTTTGATTGGCCCAGTCCAGGCGATTGTCGGTGAAGGCAATCCACACCTTCACTTCTGTCGGCTCTTGGGCGAACGCCGGCACGACCGCCAGAAGCGCGATAACTAGCGCCAGATAAAACACCAGCATTTTACGCATGTTCAAAATCCTCCTCAATGCAAATATGCAGTCAGGAGTTTCTTCGAACTTTTTTAAATTTGTTACGGCGTGGCTTTAAGAAATCTCAAGGTAAACAGCTGCATGATGTTAAGAAATTATGTATTAGCATTAACTTTAAACAATAGGATGGCTGCCCCTGGTCTCGGAAAGCCGGCCCGCCCCCGCCCTTTTTATTCACGCGCGTAATAAATATGATATTGCTCATCTTAAAAAGGTGCAGATCATCAGGCGCAATTCAATGCAATTCTTAAGAATTTTCCATTATGATTACGAGGGAAAAAGCGCGAGTATCCGCAGAGGGCCCCGGTTATGGTCGAACGGCTGTTTGTTTACGGCACGCTTAAAATCCCCACCGTTCAGCAGGTCGTTTTCGGGCGTTCGATTATGGGAATGCCGGACACGCTGGCGGGCTATCGCAAAAGCGAGGTCATCCTGGGGCTGCACCGCTATCCCATCGCCGTACCCGACCCGGATGGACACATTGACGGTTTTCTGCTGGAACTGACGCTGGAGGAACTGGCGCGCGGCGATGCATACGAAACCCGTGCTTACCGCCGCATTCGCGTCACGCTCAAAAGCGGGGTCGAAGCCTGGGTGTACGCGCAGCCGTAGGGGTTTAGCGCCGCCGTTCGCGTTCGCTGTCTTCCAGCGCCAGGATTTGTAGAAAACGGGGGTTGGCGACCTGAAGCTGCTCAACAGCCGTCGCCAGCAGGTGTTCAAACAGGGCGGCTTTACGTGGGTGTTGATCGTAGCTGCCGGCGGCGATGTCCTCGCACAGGCGGCGGCTGCGTTCGGCCAGGGCGGCCCGCGCCTCATCGTCGTCGGCGGGTATCGAGAGCGCCGAATTTTGCAGGAAGTTCAAACGCGCCCATTCATCCTGCAAGTGCAGCGCGTTCATGGTCAGTTCTCGCCCGGCGATACGCAGCACATTGACAGCCACCAGCGTTTGATAGTACAGCTTGCGGTCATCTTTGAGCAGCGGGACGATATTTTCTTCCAGGTGCGCGCGCACCGCGTCCAGCAGTTCACTCAGGGTTGGGCGGTCGTACATTTAAACCTCCTGTTCGGCGATCAACCGCAGCATTTCCAACTGCATCTCTGCCGAACGCCGCCCCAGGCTGGCGAGTTCGACGCTGGTTTCGCCCAACGCCAGGTGGCGGTTAGCCTGCGCCAGCGCCGTCACCGCCCAGCGCAGATTGCCCAGAATTTCCCAGAAATCCACCACCTTACGGTTTATCCTGCGCCCGCTGGCGCGTTCGTAGGCGCGGATAAACGGCTCGCGTTGGCCGATGCCGCCCAGCCGCAGATGGCCGCTGCCGTAGCGCCAGTCGCGCAGACACGGCCAGGCCAGTTCTTCGCACGGGTCGCCCAGGCGGCTGAACTCCCAGTCCACGATGCCGCTTAAACCCTCCTCAGAAACGATGAAGTTCCCAACCCGGAAATCGCCGTGTAAAAAAACCACCTCGCCGCCTTCGGGTAGATGCCGCTCGATCCAGCGCAGCCCAAAAGCCAGCACCGGGTTGTGAATGCCCAGCCGGATCAGCACCGCCCGTGTTTGCAGCACTGCTTCCTGGGCTGGGGAATAACCCGGTCGCGGCCTGGGCAGAAAATCAAACAGGGCCGGGTTCATCCGGTGAATGCGCGCCAACTGCTCGCCCATCTGTTCCGGCAGCCGGCGGCGCGCTTCGGCCAGTTCCGGCAGGCTGACCACCTCCGCCCCGATGGAAACCCCCTCAATGTAGTTATAAATGAGGAACGGCTCGCCCAGGATGCGGGGTTCGGAGCAGAACCAGCGCGGCTGCGGCACCCGCACCCCGCCGGCATAGGCGGCGGACATGACGGCGAATTCCTGGTCGCGTTCCAGGGCGCTGTCCATGATCGAAGTCGGCAGGTCACGGCGTAAAACCAGACGTTCATCAACCTCCTGCGCGCGCATGTGAATCAACCACGTATCGCGGGATGCCCCCCCCGCCAGCGGTTGCAGCGATTTTATCTCCACTGCGCCGCCGGTAACGGCCTCCAGATATTCGATTATGCGCTGGCGAAAGTCGGTCAGGGTACGCATGGACTCGGCCTCATCCTTATAACATCCATTCTAACCGAAATCGGCGAACGCGCCCGTGTCCTTCGATGGTATCCTATCCGCGCCGCCCGTGCTAAACTTGGCAAAAAATCAACCGCTGTGCCGGCGCGCTGCGTTTTTCGTTTTCACCCAGAATCCGGCACTCGGCATTTTTTAACACGTTAAAGGAGCAGCTCAAATGGATTTTTCCCTCCCGTCCCACGTCCAGGACATCGCGCGGCGCGTGCGCGAGTTTGTTGACTCCGAAGTGATTCCGCTGGAACACTACATCCACAACCCAAGCCAGCGCGTGCCGCCGGACGTGCTGGCCTCCCTGCGCGACCGGGCCAAAGCCGCCGGGCTGTGGGCGCCGCAGATGCCGCCGGAACTGGGCGGTCTGGGGCTGTCGCTCCAGGAGATTGTGCCGGTGTTCGAGGCTGCCGGGCGCAGCCTGCTCGGCCCGGCGGCGCTCAACTGTGCCGCGCCGGATGAGGGCAACATGCATCTGCTGCATATGTTCGCCAACCAGGAGCAGGTCGAACGCTACCTCAAGCCGCTGGCGGCAGGACAAATCCGCTCCGCCTTCGCCATGACCGAACCTGCCCCCGGCGCGGGGTCGGATCCCACCATGCTCAAAACGCGCGCCGTGCGTGACGGCGACACCTGGGTGATTAACGGCCATAAGTGGTTCACCAGCGGGGCGGACGGCGCGGCCTTCCTCATCATCATGGCCGTCACCAACCCGGACGTTCCGGCGCATAAAGGCTCGACGCTGTTCCTGGCCCCGGCGGATACGCCCGGCATCGAACTGGTGCGCCACGTGCCGACGATGGGCGCTGCCGACCTGGGCGGTCACCCGGAAATGCGCTTTCATGACCTGCGCCTGCCGCACAGCGCCATCCTGGGCGAGGAAGGGCAGGGTTTCGCGCTCACACAGCAGCGGCTTGGCCCGGCGCGGCTGACCCACTGTATGCGCTGGACGGGCATCGCCCAGCGGGCGCTGGAAATCGCCACCCGCTACGCCGCCGAGCGCGAAGCCTTCGGCAGCAGGCTGACCGGCCATCAGGCCATCCAGTGGATGCTGGCCGACTCGGCGCTGGAACTGCACGCCGGGCGGTTGATGATTCACCAGGCTGCCTGGCTGCTGGAACAGGGGCAGACGGCCCGGCAGGAAACATCAATGTGTAAAATTTTTGTCGCCGAGGCGGTGAACCGCGTCCTTGACCGCGCCATCCAGATTTGCGGCGGCAAGGGCGTCACGCGCGATCTGCCGCTCAGCACCTGGTACGAGGCCGCCCGCGCCTTTCGCATTTATGATGGCGCGTCGGAGGTACATCGTATGGTGGTGGCGCGCCAGGTGGTCAAACAGTACGCGCAGTGACCGACGGGGGGGACGAGGGATTTCCCCGCCCCTGTTATCATCACCGCAGGCCCGGAATCAGCCGGTAGCGCACCCGCGCAGCATAGGCCGGGTAACTGTCCAGTTCGGCGTGCAGGGTGCGGTCTTCCAGCGCCGTCCGGTAGACCATGACAGCGATCCACGCCATAACCGGGATAAGCACCCGCAGCGTGTTGAGCAGCAGCGGCGCGGACAAATAAACGAACAGCGCGCCGCTGTAACCCGGATGCCGCACGAAACGGTACGGCCCGGTGGTCACGACCCGGTGGCCGCGTTCCTTCTGGATACGCACCGTGCCGGAGAAGAAGGCATTTTCGACCATTGCCCAGGTCGAAAAAAGGTAGCCCAGCACCATCACGACGGCTGCCGCGATCTGAACCGCCGGCGAAACCGGGTTCGACCAGCCGTTGCAGTGGTCTAATCCGGCCACCAGCACCAGAAAAAGCGGTATCACAATGGCGATCAGGATGACTAGGTTTCGATCCCAGCTTTTGGTGTCGGCTTTCTCCAGCGACTGCGCGCGCTCCCGCAGCAGATCAGGGTTGCGACGCCAGATCAGCAGGCGGCTGATGGCCGTCATGCCGACCGTCAATCCGGCATAGAACCAGGCCGCCGGCCAGTCCAGGCTGCCCGCCGCCGTGAACAGGATGAAAAACGGGAGTAAAATCAGCGCCGCCATGCCGAGTACTGCCCGCACGGGATGGATGGTGGTAGTCGCCGGAGCCGGGCCAGGTGATGGCCGGGCGGTCATTCCTGCGCCCATACAAAATCCCCCTCAGATATTTAGATTAACCTAATTATATCCCTCTTAAAACGCGCCCGCTATGACCGCCAACCCCCAATTATAAGGGGTTGGCCGTCCCTCAACTTCAAGGGAGTATTCATTCGGCTTTACATTCCCTTAACGCTGCCATCTTATAATTAAGGCAGTCAATATTTTTAGAGGGGAAATGATGGCCGATACTACCCGGCTCAACCAACTGGTGCAGACCATCCTCAAAAACCCAAACCCGGCGGCGCGCTTGGAAGCTCTGCTGGAAATCCGCCGCTACGACAACCCGCGCGTGACCGATCTGCTGCGGCACATCAGCCAGGAAGACCGTGACGCCAAAGTGCGCGACCTGGCCGGAAACCTGTATGTGAAGAAAAAAGTGGCCGCTATGCAGTCGGCAGGCGAAAGCGTCATGCTGGACTTCACCGCCGATCTGCCCGCGCCGGAAACACCCCAGACGCGCGCGCCCGCCCGTTCAGATGCGTGGACGTGTTCGGCCTGCGGCGGCGAAAACAGCGGCGGCAGCGTATGCCGGTTCTGTGGTTGGGAGCGGGCTGCTGCCACGCCCGCCGACAGACCGCAGCCCGCCGAAACCTTCCACCCAGGCGATGATATATTCGTACTAGATATCCAGCACGCGGCCTTTGTGGCCGGGCGCGTCCAGCGTCCCAGTACTTCCAGCGGCCTGACCTGCACTGCCTTGTTTATGATTCCTTTGCTGGTCATCGGCTTGATTATGATCGTGTCAACGCTGCGAGACGTCAGCATCGCACTGGCGATCAACAATCACGGTGTCGCTGTACAAGGAAAGATTATCAACAAACACATATCCAGCGATGATAGCAGCGATACGTATTATGTCAGCTTCGAGTATACCTATAACGGCATACCCTACGCCGCCGAACAGACCGTCAACCAAGATGTTTTCAACCGCGCCGAATACGGCGCGACTGTGAATCTGCTGCTGCTGCCGGAAGACCCCGGCATCGCCAGAATGGCCGGTCACGCCGAAACGCACTTTTCTATGATCCTTGCCACCGTCTGCTGGAACGGCATCGTATGGACGACGGCCATCGGCATGTTCAGCGCCAGCCGGCGCTACCGCCATCTGATGCGCGAAGGCCAGAAGATTCGCGGCGAGATAGTGAGCATCAAAGGCCATACCAACAGCGACGATGATTACATCATCACAGTCGAATACGCCTTCCGCGCGCCGGATGACGGCACGCTCATCATCGGCAAACAGCGCCACACACGTAATGACCTGAAGCGCGAACGGCTGCCCCGGCAGGGCGCGCCGGTCGCCGTCATATACCGGAACAAAAATCACTACCGGATGCTGTGAGCCGCGTTATAATCGGTCCTCAATGAACCAACACGGCCACCTAACACGGACTTACGAATCGCGCTGGCGGCTTTCGGGGGACTGGCAGGTGAACCCGACGCCGCTGGATTCCCCAAATTTGCCCGAATCCATCCCCGCCGACGGCTGGCTCACCGTTCCCGAAACCGCCCACATCCAGCCGGCGCTGTTCCCCGACCGGTTTTACTGGGGTGAACATCTGCGCCCGCTCAACCATCAGGCGTGGTGGTATCGCCGCGTTTTCGCCGTCCCAGACGGCCTGCCGCACCGGCGCGCCCGCCTGCATTTTGAAGGCGTGGATTATTTCGCCGCCGTCTGGCTCAACGGGCGTCTGATCGGCCAGCACGAGGGCGGTTTTGCGCCTTTTACGCTGGACGCGACCGAGGCCATCCGCCCCGGCGACAATACCCTGCTGGTGCGCGTCACCTCGCCCTGGGACGCGCCCAACCCGCGCGGCAGCTACCCGATTGACCATGTGCTGCGCGGGCTGGTTAAGGGGCTGTACGAACACGCCGAGGGTGTCATCCCGCCGGACGTGAACCCCATCGGCATCTGGCGTCCGGCCTGGCTGCTGCTGGACGACGGCATCAGCCTGGACGCGGCGCGGATTCGCACGGCGCTGGACGGCACGGTCAGCGTGCGGCTGACGGCGGCCAACGCCGGGGCAGATACCTGGGAAGGCTCGCTGCACCTGGACATCCAGGCCGACAACCACGACGGCCCCGGCGCGCAGGGGTTTTACGCGCTGGCGCTGCTGCCCGGCGTGCATACCCTGGACTACAGCCTCAAAATCCCGGAGGCGCGCCTGTGGTGGCCCTGGGATCACGGCCAGCCGAACCTGTACCGCCTGCGGGCCTCTTTAAACAGCGCGGAAAGTCTTCAGAGCGAGCGGGTCGAAACCTTCGGCGTGCGAACCGTCCGTCTGGAACGTTCGCCCCGGCGCTTCACCTATTTCATCAACGAGCGCCCGGTATTCCTGCGCGGCACGTCCTACATGCCCGGCCTGTACCTGTCACAATTTGACCGGGAAACCCTGGCGCGGGACGTGGCGCTGGCGCGGGACGCCAACCTGAACCTGCTGCGCGTCCATGTTCATGTATCGCCGCCGGAACTGTACGACCTGTGCGACCGCGCCGGGATGCTGGTCTGGCAGGATTTTGAGCTGAACTGGACGCATGACCCCTCGCCGGAGTTTGAAGTGCGGGCGCTGGCGCTCCAGCGGCGGATGATCGAAATGCTGGACAATCACCCGTCGGTGATGACCTGGGCCTGCCACAACGAGCCGACGATGGTTTTTACACGGCGCAAAAATCTTGAACGCCATCCCGACCCGGCGCTGTATGCCGACGCGCTCCAACAGGACCCAACGCGCCCGGTGTTCATCTGCTCCGGCCAGATGGAAAAAGACTGGCAGCGCGCCGGTGACCTGCACTCGTATTACGGCGCGATCTGGTCGGCGCGGTACACTGACGTATACCGCCACCATCCCCGCCTGCCGACCGAGTTCGGTTTTGAAGCGCCGGCGGCGGTGGAGACGCTGCGCCAGCATCCCGAAGCCTGGGAACGCCTGCGCCACTTGGAAGGGCAGATTGAAACGCTGTGGGAGTATCAGGCGGAACTGACACGCTACCACATCGAACACTTCCGGCGGCTGCGCGCCGAAACCTGCGCCGGTTATATTCACTTTTCGCTCAACGACCTCGCGCCGCAGGTGGGGTGCGGCGTGCTGGATGTGGCGCGCCGGCCCAAAGGCGGTTACGCGGCGCTCAGGCAGGCGTCACAGCCGGTGCTGCCGGCACTGGAACACGATGGCCGCCGGCCTATCGCCTTGTGGGTGTTCAATGATACGCCCCGCGCCTATTCCAACGTCCGTTTGATCTGGCGCATTTACGACGATGCCGGCAGGCTGCGGCTGGAAGATGCGCGCGCGCTCGATGTGGCCGCCAATGCCGCGCTGCGGGCGGCAGAGGCAAACTGGCCGGTCGCGCCGGGGGACAGCGCCCGCGTCGAACTGGCGCTGTATGATGCCGACGGCGCGCTGCTGGCGGAAAACCGCTACCGGCGGCCTTTCCAACCGCCGCCGCGCCCCAAAGGGTATCCCTGGAAGTTCGATGGCTACCTGGGCTGCAAGGTGTTCGACCATCCCACCGCGCCTAGCCTGGCCGACCACAACATCGCGCCGCTGTTCCGCCTCGTGCCGCTGGCCGTGCGGGAAG
>JAPKMO010000249.1 GCA_026645945.1 Anaerolineae bacterium | reverse complement strand
AAGTCGGTGTTTGCCCGCCACCTGGCGCTGTGCCTGGCCGAGGCGCAGCGCGAAAACTGGACGCGCGCGGTTGACCTGTCGCACCTGGGCGGCTGGCCGCACGCCGCGCTGACGCCGCTGTATGTCGAACTGCGGAGCTTCATCGGGACGATGCTGGCGGCGGACGTGACTACGCAGCCAACCGCCGATACCTTCTGAGATTATGTTCAACAGCACATCCAGGGGTCGGAACTGGCCGATTACACTGACAGCCTGCGGGAAGACCTGGCCGAAGGGCGCGCGCTCAATCATCCTGGACGGGCTGGATGAAGTGCCGTATCGGCGCGGCAAAGGCAATTTGCAGAAGCGTCAGGAGCAGTTGAAGGCGCTGGCGCTGGACGACGCCTTCGGCCTCACGCGCATCCTGGTCGCCAGCCGCCCGTATGCCTACGAAGGCTGGACGCTGCCGGGATTTTCCGCTGTCGAACTCGCGCCGTTTGAAAACCGCCAGCGTCTCCAACTGGCGGGCAACCTGTACCGGGCGGCGGGCGACGATGAAATCACCGCCCAGATGCGCGCGAAGCGGCTGAACGAGGAACTGCGGGACAAGAACATCTCGCGCGAACTGACCGACACGCCGCTGTTCATCACCCTGATGGCGACGGTGTTTGCCTCCGGCGGCGCGAAGGACTGCCCGCGCGCAAGGGGGCGCTGTACCGCGAGAGCATCCTGCTGCTGGAACGCTGGACGAAAGCCAAACCGAGGACGCCGATGCTGGCAGAACTGCTGGGCGACGCGGCGCGGCTGGGGCGCGCTGGCCTACGACGTGCATGAGCAGTTTGGTGAGCAGGATGGCACGCCGGACATCCCGCGCGAACTGCTGGCGAAACACATCTTCGAGATGGAGATGGATGACCCGTCGGTGAAAGCGGCGCAGTTGGTGGCCTACCTGAGCGAAAATGCGGGCGTGCTGGTGTCGCCGGGGCATCAGGCCGACGGTCACGCTTTCCGCTTCGCCCACCGCCCCTTCCAGGAATACCTGGCCGCCCGGCACATCGTCGCGCGCTGCGCCGAGTCATATGCGCCGGTGCGGGAACATATGGAAAGCCGCCCGCAGGTGTGGCGTCTGCCGTGCCTGTTGAGCGGCGATGTGCTGCGGGACAATGAAAACACACGTGATGCCTATGACGGTCTGTGGGCGCTGGTGGAAACGCTGTCGGCGGACGACCCGCCGGATGGGCTGCCCGCCGATGAGCCGCGCTGGTGGTCAAGCTGGCTGGCGGCGGAAATCGCGCTGGAACAGGAGCTTCAGCGGCAGGATGTGTCCCGACAGCGCAGCAAACGCGCGGTTAAAGACGGGCTGGTGGCGTGGCTGGTGAAGCTGACCGAGACGCCGCAGGCCCTCGCGCCGGTTGATCGCGCCGCCTGCGGGCGTGCGCTGGCCGCCCTGGGCGACTCCCGCCCCGGTGTAGCCCTCACCCTAAATCCCTCTCCCACAGGGGGAGAGGGACTTGAAGTCTCCCCCTCTACCGGCACTGGGAGAGGGGGCAGGGGGGGTGAGGGCATTCTGCTGCCCGACATCGCCTGGGTCGAAATCCCCGCCGGTGAGTTCCAGATGGGCGGCGACCCGGAAGCGTACAACGCCTGGGCGGGCGGCAGGTTCGATATCCCGTACACATTCTGGATGGCGAAGTACCCGGTGACTTATGCGCAGTATGCGGCCTTTGTAGCCGATGACGGGTATCTCCAGCGGGATTACTGGACGGATGCAGGCTGGCAGTGGCGCGGGGAGAAGACACAGCCGGAAGCCTTTTGGAACGACCCGAAATGGCACATCGGCAATCACCCGGTGGTGGGCGTGACGTGGTATGAAGCCTACGCTTACACGCGCTGGCTGACGGCGAGATATGATGAACATGGTCTGTGGGACACCGTAGGGGCGCAAGGCCTTGCG
>JAPKMO010000248.1 GCA_026645945.1 Anaerolineae bacterium | reverse complement strand
CCTGCCTGTATACGGGCAGGGCTGGGGAGGGGGTTGAAAGAGCCATGAGTCGGTTAAGATTTGATATGCAATCGCCCTGTTACCTCCCCTGGCCGGGCGCGGCTATCCAGACATCGGTCATGTAATAAGCCGGCGCGTACAGCGTATGCGCGCTGTAACCATAAGGCAGCCGGAACTGCGGCATCCCGTTCAGCGTGCCGACCGGGGTCAGCGGCGCGCCGCCGGGGGCCAGCACTTCGGACACGTTTTGGCAGGTATTGCTGGCGGCGGGCGGGCTTTCACCGGGCAGCGGACGACCGGCAGCGGGCGAGCCGACGGTGAACGTCACCGACCGGCACCAGTCGGCGGTGCAGGTGGGGTTGGGCGTCAGGCCGTTCACGTCCGGCAGGGCGGCGAACTCGGCATCGGTGATGCTGGTATCGCGGTAGTCCACGAACAGTTCAAAACCCTCGCCGCGCACCAGCGTCATGCGCGAAAACTGGGTGAAACTGCGGGCGACCGGCGTGATAATCGTCCCGACCGGAATCGTGCCGACGTGTTCGGTAGCGTAGCGGTTCAAAAAGCCCAGCGCCAGGCTGCCGGTGATCCGGGCGCTGCCGGGCGGAACAGCAGCAGACGACGCAGCGTCTGCCGGAGCGGGCGCGGCAGATACAGGCGCAGCGGAGGCGGATTCCGCGAACCGGACGGCCTCCAGTTCGGCCAGGCGGCAGAAATCCGGGCTGAAGGGGTCAACCGTCAGCGTCCATGTCCCACCACGTTCCAGCAGATACACCAGCGCCTGCAAGGGGCGGCTGCACCGCATCAGCGGGTCGCTGCCGGCCCAGCCGTTGGGCCGCACACCAGGCAGGCTGACCGTATCGGCCAGCAGTTCCAGGTCGTGCCGCGCGTCGCGAGCAATCGTAAACGGCGAGCCGGGAATCGCGCCGAACCAGCCGGGCGGGCGCTGATCGGGGGCCAGCAGCGTGCCGGCCAGCAGTTCCAGGTCCAGCCGCAGCAGCAGGGCTAACTGCGGGTCATTGGCGTCCAGGCTGCCGCTCCAACCCACCGGGCGTTCCGAACCCAACTGCTGGTTCGCCAGCAGTTCCAGGTCGGTGCGCGCCTGGATGAGCAGTTGCAGTTCGGCGGCGCTGAACGGCGTGTTCTGGGCGGCGGCGGCCGCCGCGCTGCACAGCAGAATCATCACCAGGGCGAAGAATCGGCGCACGGTTTCGCCTCCTGACAAGCCGCTAAAAATATGGCGGGGGCGCGCCGGCTGGCCGCCCCAGAGTCATTATATAGCAAGAAGGCGCGCCCGACCTATTCATTCTTTATCTTCGTCCTTGCCGGGCAGGGGCGGAACGGGCGGGCGGCGGCGGCTTCCCTCCCGGCGCGGCAGGAAAAAAGGCGGCGAAACGGGCCGTGTGGCCGTTTCCGGCGGCTGCTGGCGGTCACCGGTCTGGAGCGTTTCGGTCGGCGGCAGGGTTTGCGTATCCGCCGGAGGGTTAAAAGCGGCCTGTTCGGGCTTGAGCGAGGTCACGTCCGGGCGGGTTTCCTGCGTGTCGGTGGCGAACAGCAGCGCGCTGTCTTCCTCCGGTAGTTTGCCCGGCTCCGGCGGGATAGGGATAAACCGCTCGCTGTCGGTGAACATGCGCCGGTCGAAGTTGGTGATGGGATGCTGGCGAATCGGCGAAGCCAGCAGTTTTTTCAGCAGACCCGCGCCTTCACTCAGCAGGCGTCTGTAGGCCTCGCGGGGCAGCGTCGTGCCTTCCAGCACTTCTAAAATCACTTCCATCAGGCCGATTAGCTCGATTTCCGAAACGACCGCCTCGGTCTGGCGCATGGCGATATAAGGCGTCACAAAACCGGCCATCGCCTCGATAACCGGCGCGCATTCCCCTCGGATGGCGATGGCGACCGGCCAGCGGTTGTCGGCGTATTGGGCGCTGATGCCGACGAAGGATGGAAACAGCGCCCGCGCCAGCAGCAGGTAAAACTGGGCATAATTATCCACCCAGCCCTGAATCTGCCGGGCGGAGTCCTCCTCCACGATACGCAGGGTTTGCGGAAAATCACCCATG
>JAPKMO010000247.1 GCA_026645945.1 Anaerolineae bacterium | reverse complement strand
CGAACCACCATAACCCTTTATGGCTCCGAACCTGGCATGATATGCAATTGCCCTGGATGTTAATTAAATTCTCTATACCCGGTCTTTAATTTTCTGCTATAATTCAATGTGGTTAGTAATTTATAACGGCGCGGCGGTTCGTTATAATATTCATACCACTATTAAACCGACCTATACCTTGTTATAGCATATCTCGTAGGGATATACTTTGTTTTATCGTTGTCTAAATTATCCTGAGGGTTATGCTACACCGATACCTGATCCTGGGGCTGCTGATGGATGGCCCGATGTCGGGCTATGATATTAAAAAACAGGTTCACTCCGCGCTGAGCATCATCACCAATGCCAGTTACGGGACGTTGTATCCCACGCTGCACAAACTGCTGGCGGAAGAAGCGGTTCAGATGCGGGAGGTGGCGCAGACCGGGCGACCATCTAAAAAAGTGTACCGGATTACGGATCAGGGACAGCGGGAGTTTCTTGAGTGGCTGAAACGCCCGGCTGCCGCCGACCAGGTGCGCCGGGAGTTTTTGCTCAAGCTGTACCTTGCCAGAAATCTATCGGCGGAAGATTTGCTGGCGCTGGTGATGGCGCGGCGAGAGGAACTCGAAGCGACTCAAAAATCGCTCGTTAACGAGCGGGATGAGACGGCCAACTTGCAGGAAGCCTGGGTGGTAGATTATGCTCTGGCGGTTTGCCAGGCCGAGGCCGAATGGTTAAAGCAGGTTGAAACCCACATCATCCAGCGGAAAGAGTTTGAAGTCCGCCGGCAGCGTTGACTAACGGGTTTGGGTGTTCCCGCACAAAATACCACATTCACGAGCAGGAGATTTGAATGAGTTTACCTACGAACCACAGTCAACCGGATAATATGTCAGAGTTTGAGCGTTTACTGGAATCTTCGGAGTTTATGTATACGCCGCCTCGTCGGGGCGAGATTCGAAATGCGGTTATCCTGCAAATTGATCCGCGCGAGATCATTGTGGATATGGGCGCGAAGCAGGACGGCATCGTGCCTTCCCAGGACATCGAGCGGCTTGATCCCGAAGTTCGGAACAGCTTGCGTGTGGGCGCCGAAGTGCCGGTCTACGTCCTCAATCCCCGCGATCAGGACGATAACCTGATCGTTTCGATCAACATGGGTTTGCAGCAGTACGACTGGGAAAAAGCGCGCCAGCTGCTTCAGTCGGAGGAAGTGGTCGAGGTCAGCGTGACCGGCCACAACCGGGGCGGCATCCTGGTGCGCTGGAACCGCCTGGAAGGCTTCATCCCCAGTTCGCATCTGGTGTCCGTGAATATGTCCAACGAGCGCCGCGACGTGTGGACTGAACTGCAAGGCCGGCAGTTGGGCGTTAAGGTCATCGAAGTAGACCAGGACCGCCGCCGCCTGATCTTTAGCGAGCGCGAAGCGCAGAAAGAATGGCGCGCCCACCAGAAGGCCCGCCTGCTGGCGGAACTCAAGGAAGGCGACATCGTAAAAGGTACCGTTACCGGCCTGCGGGACTTCGGCGCGTTCGTCAATCTGGGCGGCGCGGACGGCCTCATTCACGTCAGCGAGCTGGCCTGGCATCGCGTGGATCATCCGCGCGACGTGCTGAAGGTAGGCGACGAAATTGATGTGTATGTGCTGAACCTCGACCGCGAGTCCAATCGCATTGCGCTCAGCCGCAAGCGCCTGTTAAGCGACCCCTGGGAAGATACCGACAAACGCTATCACGAAGGCCAGTTGGTCGAAGGCATCGTCACGAACGTGGTGGACTTCGGGGCTTTTATCGCCCTGGATGACGGCCTGGAAGGGCTGCTGCACCTCAGCGAAATGGGCGACGGTTCGTTAAAAGAGCCGTATTCCTACGTCAAAAAAGGCGACCGCCTCAGCCTGCGTATCAGCCACCTGGAACCAGAGAAACGCCGGGTGGGCTTTACGCAGCGTTGGGGGACGGATGTCGCGGCTGAGGGCGAAGCTGCCGCCAGCGTCGAAGCCGAGCCGCAAGATGCGCTGCCCGAATCGCCGGAAGAAATGCCCCCTGCCGACGCAGACGCGCAAGAAAGCGATGACGAAACCACCCTGTAACGGCTGGCGCAGGATTACTGACAGTGGGCTTAAGCCCACTGTCTCGCCCACAAGCCCACTGTCTCGCCCACAAGCCCACTGTCTCGCCCACAAGCCCACTGTCTCGCC
>JAPKMO010000246.1 GCA_026645945.1 Anaerolineae bacterium | reverse complement strand
CGGCCAGACAGTGGGCTTAAGCCCACTGTTCTGCTATCAGATCAATCGGTTTACGGATAGATACTTAGCTGTCGTAGGCCAAACGCCGGGTGATCGGCGCGGCCCGATTCTCACGCGAAATCCCCCCTTGCGATATAATAAAAACAGCCAGTTTCTCCAGCAAATAATGAGAGGGGCCTGTTTATGCGCCGTTCCTTTTTGACCTTTTTTGTATTACTGATATTGTTAAGCCTGTCCAGCCTGGCGGCCCAGGAGCCGCCAGGCGAACCGGGTTTACAGCTGGTGGACTCCGAGCCGTTCGCCGGACAGGAACTCGGCTTGCAGTCGAGCATCACGTTGTATTTTGACCGCCCGCTGGCCTGCGAAACGGCGGAAAACGCCGTCACGCTGTCGCCCGCCGTGCCGGGCCGCGTGACCTGTGACGCTCTCGCGGCGGCGGTCTTTTTTGCGCCGGCCCAGCCGTTCGAGCGGGCAGCCACCTACACGCTTACGGTGGGGGAAACCTTACGCGGGCGCGACGGGACGCGCCTGGCCGAGCCGGCTGTGCTGGAATTTAACACGGTTGGTTATCTGGCCGTCTCCGACGTGCTGCCCGCTGCCGACAGCGGCGGCATCGAAACCGACGCGGCTATCACCGTCATTTTCAACCGTCCGGTCGTGCCGCTGGTGATCGCCGAGGAGATGGCCGGCCTGCCCGATCCTCTGTCCTTCAGCCCGGCAGTGACCGGCAAGGGCGAATGGTTGAATACTTCGATTTATATCTTCCGTCCCGACCCGGCACTGGCCGGCGGCACGGCATACACGGTCACGGTAAATGCGGACCTGGCCGCGCTGGATGGCGCGGTGCTGGCCGAACCCTACACCTGGTCATTTACGACGGTTGACCCGGCCATCGCCGAAGTCGTGCCTTCTAATCGCAGCAGTGACGTGCGCCCCGATGGCCCGCTCCAGGTGCGTTTTAACCAGCCGATGAACCGCGCCAGTGTGGAAGCTAACTTCTACCTGCGCGCTCAGGGGCAGGTGGGCAGCACCGTAACCGGCAGGTTCGAGTGGGCGGACGACGGCAAAGGGTTCATGTTCCGGCCTGCCGAACGCCTGCAGCTGGATACGCTGTACGAGGCCGGCTTTAACGACGGCGTGCAGGGGGAAACCGGCGGCGCGCTGGCCGGTTTTACCAGCTGGCAGTTCGCCACCGTGCCGTTCCCGGCCATCGTTGGCACCGACCCCTCCGACGGGCGAACCGGCGTGTATCCCTGGGGCAGCTTCACCATCTATTTCGCTTCCCCGATGGATACCGATACGCTGAAGGATAAAATCACCATCGAGCCGGAACCCTGGCGCGCGCCTGATTTTTACTACAGCAGTTGGGACGACAGCTACAACGTCAACTTCCCGGTAGAACCCAGCACCGACTACACCATCACCATCGCGCCCGGCATGGCCGACCGGTACGGTAATATCATCAGCAGCGAGCGCGTGGTGCGGTTTACGACCGCGCCGTATGAGCCGGCGGTGCAGTTGAACGTGCCGGGGGAAGTTGGTTTCTACAATGCCAGCAATGACCAGACGCGGCTGTTCCTCAAACACCTCAATATCACGCAGCTGAACCTGCGGCTGTATGAAGTGCCGCTGATCGAGTTCGTCCGGGCGGCGGCGCGCAGTGCCTACAGCCCGGCCAGCGACTACGTGGCTTCTCCGGGCAATCTGCTGCGTAACTGGCAGCTTGCCGTGCCATCGCCGGAGAATATCTATCGCTACGAACTGCTGAACCTGAACGCTCAGGACGCGGCAGACTGCCCTGGCGCGCCCAAGAGCCGGCTGAAGGTCGGCGATGTGGCGATTGTCATCACCGAGCTGGACCCGGTGCGCGCCCGCCAGTCGCCGCCGGATGGCGCGGTGGTGGCGCAGCTGTACCGCGATTACCAGCTTCCGGTGATCGGCGGGCCGGTGTGCGCTAACGGCATCGTTTGGTGGGAAGTGCGCCTGCGCGACGAAAGCGCCGCCTGGGTGGCCGAAGGAACGAGCGAGGAATACTTCCTGGATGTGCGAATCGCTGCCGACTCGTCGCCGGTCACGGTGATGAGCGGCTCGGAATCCGGCGCGCTGCCGCCCGGCGTGTACCTGCTGGAAGTTTCGTCGCCGCAGGCCAACAATGGGCGGGTGCAGTCGCACTTTATGATCGTCGGCACGGCCAACCTGACGCTG
>JAPKMO010000245.1 GCA_026645945.1 Anaerolineae bacterium | reverse complement strand
CAATACCGCTGCCGGTATCCTTGACACTCAAGCGCACACCTTCGCCATCGGTACGACCAATCAGGGTGATCGAACCCGTCTCGGTAAACTTAGCCGCGTTGCTGAACAGATTGAGCAGCACCTGGCGAACCCGGCTTTCATCAGCCAGCAGATCTGGCAGATCAGCGGCCAGGTCGGTCTCCAGACGGATAGGCTTTTTCCCTATCAACCCGGCAGCGGTGGAGAGCACCATATCAGCCACCGGCTGAATGCGTACACGTTCAGAGCGAATATCGAGCTTACCGGCATCCACCCTGGAAATATCCAAAATGTCGTTAATCAAACTGAGAAGCTGCCGCCCGCTGGTGTGAATCTGCCCCAGATCGCTCTGGTAGGCATCCGGCAGCGACACGCCATCATACATGGATGGAAAACTCAGCATGGTTTCACTGAAGCCAATGATCGCATTGAGCGGGGTTCGCAGTTCATGGCTCATATTGGCAAGGAACTGACCGCGATAATGCTTGGCCTCTTCGGCAGCGGCACGAGCAAACTCAAGCTGCTGGTTCGTTTCCTGAAGCTCCTCAGAAAGGGCCTGGGTACGCAGCAGAGTACGCTCCAGCAGCTGCCGGTTATCAAAAAGCGCCTGAGTCGTCTTGCGCTCTTTCTGGTAATTTTGCAGCGCCCATTCCGTAACAGCAAAAAGCTCCCCGCTGCTTTGTGCTGCCAGCAAGGCGCTCAGAAAAATCAGCAGGATGGCAAAAACCTGGTGTGCCCCCAGGGAGTCGAAATTCCCCTGCCCGATAAATGGCGCAAAAATAATCGTCAGCGTGCTGATTATCGCCAGGATGAACGTATTGGATGGCGCGACCAGCAGACCAACGATGAACACGATTACCGGGAATACAAATGGCATGAGCTGCGCAGCAACGGCGTCTCCGCTGCCCAGTGCGATGCCTACGGCAACAGCCGTGCCAAGCGCATATGACCAGACTGCAAAGTAGAATTTTTCACGCGCCAGGAAGGTCCGCGCTCCCAGGCAGCCTATTGCTGCGCTAAGAATGACCATCATCCAGCCCATAACATTGTACTTTTGCAGCGTCCCAATGCTGAACAGAATCCAGAAGGCAACGAAACAGCCTATCAGGGTCACTTTCCAGAGCGTATCAAGCCGCTCGGTTCGAACTTCGTTGGCGAAGTCCTGGTTGGTAGGGATATTTGGGGTACTCATGGTCATGGTACATTCCCAATTCAAAATAGATTGTAATTAAAAATTATTATACACATGCTTGCCGTAATAAGGCGTAAGATTTGATTGCATTTTCCTAACAAACCGTAATTGGGCGCGGATTGACCTGTTTTCGGGAAGATCATTACCCCCCAATCATTAGGGGGGTGATGAACCCCAAAGCGTGCTATCATGACAATGTATTTATTAGATCGGGCTGATTATATATTTAGCCTTATCTAACATCTTTGCTGTCTGAAACGCCGCCAACCGGGCGGCTCTGCTCTATGTTGATTTAAGGGGTGCAATATGCGTTCCTCACCAGATATTGTGATCCATACAGAGAGGTTGACCAAACGCTACGGGAAACTGCTGGCACTGGACAACCTGAATCTGGACGTACAGCGCGGCGAAATCTTCGGCTACCTGGGGCCAAACGGCGCGGGTAAAACCACCACGATCCGACTGCTGCTCGACTTCATCCGTCCAACCGGCGGCAAATCCACCGTGCTGGGACTGGATGCCCAGGCGCAAAGCGTGGCGCTCCACCGCAATATTGGCAATCTGCCAGGCGAACTATCCCTATGGAATCAGATGACCGGATGGGAGGTCGTGCGGTACCTGGGCGGGCTGCGGAATGGCGTGGATGAGCGCTATGTCAGCGAATTGGCCGTCCGGTTGGAGATGGACATGACACGTAAGGTCAAAGCCTGTTCTTCTGGTATGAAACGCAAGCTAGGACTGATTCAGGCGCTCATGCACAAGCCCGAGCTGCTCATCCTGGACGAGCCAACCAACGGCCTCGACCCGCTGGTGCAGCAGACATTCCACAAACTGATGCGTGAAGTGGCGGCAGAAGGTCGAACGGTGTTTATGTCATCCCACAACCTGCCGGAAGTGGAAGCCACCTGTGACCGGGTGGGCATCCTGCGGGAAGGACGGCTGCGGGCTGTCGAGCGGATCAGCAACCTGAAGCAGGTGCGCTTCCGCTGGATGACTCTGCGGGTTAGCGGTCAGGCCGACCCAACCCGGTTTGAGACTCTGCCGGGCGTTTCCGATGTCACTCACC
>JAPKMO010000244.1 GCA_026645945.1 Anaerolineae bacterium | reverse complement strand
TTCGGAGCCATAAAGGGTTATGGTGGTTCGTAGGGGCGCAAGGCCTTGCGCCCCTACCCGCGAAATGGTCTTTATCGAACCACAATGACCTTTTGAAAACCCATTAAGCTTTCATATGCGATTGCCCTGGGCTGACACCGCTGCAAATATTTTCTGCCGTACAATTGATAGAGGAGGAACAGCTCATGAAAAAGATGGCTCTGGTTTTTTGGACAGTTATTTCTATCTTTTTGATGGCCGGTGTTTTGCCGGCTTCGGCACAGAGTGATGCCTGTGATCCCGGTATTTTTAACAAACTGGATGCGCTGCTGGCGCAGGCGCAGACGGCGTTAGACGCGGGGGATTTTACGACGGCAAGCGTGATTTTGAGCGGCATCCGAGCGACCATCGCCCCCTGTACGGGCAACGCCGCCGGGCAGCCGCCGGCAGCGCCGCCCACTCCCATCGCGCACAATGCAGACTGGACACCCGTCATCCAGGAATTTGACGGCGTGGAGATGGTACTGGTTCCGGCAGGGTGCTTCCAGATGGGCAGCGACGATCAAGGCGATTATGAAAAACCGGCCCATCTGCAATGTATTGACGCGCCCTTCTGGATTGACCGTTATGAGGTATCCAACGCACTGCATCACCGCACAGACCCGGCGTGGGCAGACGATAAGCTGCCGCTCACCCAGATCACCTGGCCCGTCGCAGCGGAAGTCTGCCATCTACGCGGTGCGCGGCTGCCAACCGAGGCCGAGTGGGAATATGCGGCACGCGGCCCGGATGGGCTGATGTTCCCCTGGGGCAACGAATTTGTTCCAGACCATCTTGTTTATCGCGGCAGCGCCGGCCAGACTGCCGATGTGGACAGCCATCCTGACGGCGCATCCTGGGTCGGCGCATTCAACATGAGCGGCAACGTCCTGGAGTGGACGAGCAGCCTTTTCCGAGAATATCCCTATGATGCAAACGATGGGCGCGAGCTTGTCACCGACGACGGCAGCGCCCGCGTTGTGCGGGGCGGTTCGTTTTACGATGACGAGTACTACGTCAGTTCCGTATTTCGCACTGGGGCGAACACGAGCAACAATAACATCAATCTGGGTGTTCGCTGTGTCCGCCCATACGAGGGCTGATCTACTGCTTTTCGCTGCCGGTGAAGGCTGCTGCCAGCCCCAGGCCGATGTAGACCGTTCCGGCGAAGTAGCGCTGGAAGCGCAAAAACCGCCGACTGCCGCGCAGCCAGCGCCCCGCCGTCCCGGCGGCCAGCGCGTACAGGCTGTCCGTCAGCGTTGCCAGCGTCACGAAAATCAGCCCCAGCGCCAGCAGTTGCAGCGGCACGCCGCCCCGCGACGAGTCCACGAACTGCGGCAGGAAGGCGAAAAAGAACAGCGCCGTTTTGGGGTTAAGGATGGCGACCACCACCGCCTGAGAGAAGATGCGCCGCAGGCTCTTTTTTTCTAGGGTTTCCACCTGCTGTGCTGGGATGGGCGTGGTCAGCGTGCGGATGCCCAGGTAGATCAGATAGGCCGCGCCCAGGTACTTCACGATGTCGAAGGCCAGCGCCGAAGTAAGCAGGATGGCCGACACGCCCAGCCCTGCCGCGATGGCGTGGAACAGGTTTCCGGCCTCGATGCCCAGCACCGATACCAGCCCGGCGCGCCGTCCCTGGTCTACGCTGCGGGCGACGATATATAACACCGCCGGCCCCGGGGTCAGCAGCAGCACCAGCGTGGCGGTCAGGAAAAGAGTCAGGTTGGTGGCGGGCAGTTCCATCGTCATGATCTCCGTGTTTTGTTGTGTGCGAATTTTGCGAAGCGCAAAGCATAACACGGAGACGCCCGGATACAAAAGCGTATCAGTCAATAGTCCGTAGTCGCCAGTCTGTAGACTCAGGCGCGCTCAATGTTCGGCACAGTCCTCGACGATATTTCAGGCCATCGAGTTCTGACTAACGACTACAGACTAACGACTACAGACTAACGACTACAGACTAACGACTACAGACTAACGACTACAGACTAACGACTACAGACTACCCTAACACCCATTGCACAGGTGGTCGTCTACAAAAACCATCGTCTGCGTGCCGGCGTCCCAGGTGGCGAAGCGCCCGCCGTAAAGCTCCGCCAGCGTTTGTGGGTGGTAGACTTCCGCCGGCGCGCCGTAAGCGATCATGCGGCGGTTGAGCGCCATCACCCGGTCGAAACGGCTGAAGGCCAGATTGAGGTCGTGCGTGCTGAGCAGGATGGTCAGGCCATCGCGGTGGAGCGCATCGAGCGTGTTCATCAGGCTGGCCTGGACGCTGGCATCCACGCCGCTAAAGGGTTCGTCCA
>JAPKMO010000243.1 GCA_026645945.1 Anaerolineae bacterium | reverse complement strand
CCAGGACATAATATACAGTATTTTTCAAGGCGTTATAAAAGTCGTCAACCCGGCGTCCCTGAAGCAGAAGCTGCTCGTAATTCCGCAGTCCAACATACTCGTAGGCGCCCTCCTGGCTCAACGGCGTGCGGCCATTCCAGTTAGTCAAGCTGAAATAAAGCGCCACCACCAGCGGCACGATTAAAAACATGAACAGGATAAGCAGCGCCGGAGAAACAAAAACCAGGCCGGCGATTCCCTCCTGCCTTTTCGCGCTGGTTTGCGTGGTGACACCCTGCCTTTGGAGCGGCAGTGAGCGGGAAGTTGTATCTGCCATAAACAAATCCTTAAACAATCTGTTGTTTTCTGTTTATGGGTGAGGGCGCGCACCGTTAAACAGGCGGCGCCCCCATCGTCACAATAGGCAGGCCGTACCTACGATGTACTAACCACTACATCTCTGCCTGAATTTCACGCGCGACCTCGGCGGCTTCGGCCAGCGCATCCTGGGGCGTCATCTCTCCGCGCATCACGTCTACCGTGCCTTCGTCAACAGTGGTCGTGAAGTCGCCAAAACCGAGCGGGAACACTGGCGCCCACGCGTAGTCCGCGCCCTTCACGAACGCCTCGAACTGCTCACCGCGCGTTGCCAGCCAGTCTTGCGAAGCACTCGCACGGGCGGGCATCACGCCAAAACCAGCCGTCGCTACCGCCGCCGCGCCTTCCGGCCCGGTTAGGAAGTTCACCAGGTCCCAGGCGATCTGCGCCATTTCAGTCCCTTCGACCTGGGAACTGACCGCCCAGCATTCGGTGAACGTCAGCGTTCCCTTGCCGCCGTTTGGCGCGGTGGGCATTTCGACAACTCCCCAGTTCAGGCTAGGGAAGTCCGTCTCCAGGTAGCCGATGGCCCAGTTACCCTCGACCGTCATCGCCGCCAGCCCGCGTCCGAACGCCTCGCCGTTCCAGCCAGCCCCGCCCAGATTACCCGGCACATCGCCAACGCCGTTCAGCACGAAGCTGCTGTAAAACTCCAACGATGCGACCGCTTCAGGGCTGTCAAAAACCACATTGCCTTCTTCGTCGAACAGCCGCGCGCCGTTGGCCCAGAAGAAAGCTAACCAGCGGTTTCGATCCGCCGCCGCGCTAAATCCCAGAACATCCACACCGTCCGCCGTTTTGATGTCGGCATTGGTGATAGCCTCGGCAGCAGCATACATATCCGCCCATGTCCAGTCACTGGTGGGTTCTTCCAGACCGGCAGCCGCGAAATAGTCTTTATTGTAAAAAACGGCCAGAGTGGAAAAGTCCTTTGGGACGCAGTAGGGAGTGTCATTAACGGTGAATGCCGCCAGCAGGTTAGGGTAAACGTCATCCTGCTCGACGATATTGTCACCCGCCGCCATCAGCAGCTTTGAATCCACCAGCGAAGGCAGATCAAACTGACCGACGGTAAATACTTCGGGGTAGTTGGTCGCCGCAAACGCTGCCTGTATTTGCGTGCCGTAGTCCGGCGAGATCAACACTTCCAGATCCACGTTCGGATTAGCTTCCTCGAAGGCAGCGAATTGCGCCTCTTTGAACGCATTTTCCGCCGGGGACGACGAGCCGGTCCAGACACGCAAGACGATTTTATCTTGCGCGGATGCCAGACCGCTGACCGCAAGCAGCAGGAGTACCAGAACCATTATCAGAAAACGATACCTACGCATATGAAAGAACCTCCAATAGTTGTTAAGACTGTACGGCGCGAATGTTAAACTGCCTCCCTCACGCCATAGGAGTGACCATCGCGGGGTTCGTCACGGTCAACCGCCGCTTCTCGCCCCGATAGTACACGGTAAAAGAAACGCGCTTCCAATGCGCGGGCAAACGCGGGTCGAGCGCCGGTTCGCCGCGTTCATCCAGATGCAGGCCGCAAAAACCGAATATCAATGCCTGCCACAGCCCGCCGCTGGCCGCGCCATGAATGCCATCGCGCACGTTGCCCTTGTTATTTTCCAAATCAATCCCGGCGGCATGTTCAAACATCTCGTAGGCCATGTCATCCAGGCCAAGCCGCGCGGCCACCCAGGCGTGTACCGCCGGGCTGAGCGATGAACCATGATCGGTGCGCGGATAATAAGTGTTCCAGTTGTTCAGCAGAACCGGCTGTGGGGCCAGTTCGTCGCCCAACAGGGCCATCAGCATCACCACGTCCGCCTGCTTGATAACCTGGCTTTGGATGCTGCGTTTATGTCCCAGAATCGCCTGGACGCTGACGGCACGCGGCTGGTAGTGCTGTACCGGGATGTACTCCATATCAAAAAAGCCGGGGAACTGTATGTGTATCTGGCGCTCGTCATCGA
>JAPKMO010000242.1 GCA_026645945.1 Anaerolineae bacterium | reverse complement strand
CTGCCGGAGCGCGCCTGTGCGCGCGCCCCGCTGGTGAAATATGGTAGGATACTAGGGAGAGGCTAAACGGGAGGGAAACGCATGTCCGCCAACCCCAAGACTGCAACTGCCACCGTACCGAAGATTGACCCCAGCACCTACGACCCCGCGCTGCTGGCTGCCTGGCGGCGCTTCCTGGATTACGACCGCGCATCGTCGGCGCAGAAGCAGATTCACCAGCGCACCCGCCAGTGGATTATCCTGATCGGCGCGCTCGCCAGCGCCCTGGCCGTCCTCAGCACCTACCTGGGCGGCGGCGGGGTGCTGCGTATTCTGCTCATTATCCTGCCCATCGCCAGCGTCGGGTTGATGAACTACGCAGTGCAGTTTTCCACCAGCACCGGTTGGGTGGAGTACCGCGTCAGCGCCGAGTTGATCCGCTCGCAAATTTACCTCTACCGCCTGAACGCCGGCCCCTACAAGGATAAAGACCCCCACGCCAAACAGGCCCAACTGCTGGCCGAGATCAACGGTATAGACCTGTGGATGATTCAGCACAATATTGCCATGCCGCAGATCAAACCCATCTCGGACACCGACCTCATCCAGCAGGCCGCCAGCAAAACCGAAGGCAGGGACAAAGGCGACGATGGTTTCGCACCGATCAGGCCGGAAAATTATGTGGATTGGCGCGTTCAGGGCCAGTTCGGCTGGTACATCGGCAAAATCGAAGAAGACTATACCGCCATGCGGCGCAATCGTATCGTGGCGCTGGTGATCGCTGGGGCTGGTTCGGTGCTGGCGGGCGTGGGCTTCGGCCTGGAGGGGCTGGTCGCGGTGACGACCGCCCTGGGTACGGCGCTGACGCTGATTTCCGAAATCCGCATGTACGGGCGCACCTATCGCATTTATTACGAAGCCGCCTTTGACCTGCAAACCATCCTCAACGAATGGAAAGTCATGCCGACCGCTCAACGCACACCGGAAACAGAGGCCGATTTTGTCACCCGCTTTGAGGAAGTTTTTGACCGGGAACGCCGTAAATGGCGCGAGGAAACCATCAAAACCCAGCTCACCAACGAACAGGCCATCTATACGCAGGTGCAGCAGGTGGCCGGCAGCCAGGCCGAAAGCCTGATGTCGCCGCAGAGCCTAGATGCAGGTGTCAGCGACCGGCCTGGTTTGCTGCTCACCCGGACGCAGGTTTCGCTGGAGAAGAAAGAAGAAGTTGTTGCTACCGTTGAGCATATTGCGGACGGCCAGCCCGCCGCCTCTGCCGCCGACACGCCCGCGCCGCCTGTCGAAACCGTCGCCGAGGCCATCGAAGGTGCGCTGAGAAACGCCGACGGCGAAACCAGCAAGGCGCTGCCGGAGGCCGCAGACGAGGCAGACGACCGGCCCGCGTCACGGAAACGCCAGAGGTAGGGAGGAGTTAGACCGTCCGCAGGTAGCTCTCCATTACGTCCATCCACTGCACCAGGCCGCGCCACTGGCCGAACGGCTCGTAATAAGCGGCGATTTCGCGGTCGTGGACGGCGGCTGAACCGCCGTTGATGCTGTCGCGGTAGACGGCGCGGCATTCGCTGTCGGTTGCCAGCCGGTCGAAGCGCCCCAGCAGCCGCAGCATGTTGCCGGCGGCGTAGTCGCCAAAACCTTTCAGGCTTTTGATACGCCGGTATAGGTCGTCCGAGGTCAGCGCCGGGTCGCGCCAGGCTTCCAGATCAACTTTTCGTTCGACAATGTTTGTCGCCAGTTCGTGCAGGTAGGCGCTGCGGTAGCCGGCGCGAACGTGGGCGTTCAGGTCGTCCGGGGACATGGCGGCGATTCGCTCCGGCGTGGGGAAAGCGTGGCCGCCGCCGGGGTACGGGTCGCCCAGGGTGACGAACCGCTGGCACATCTGGATGGTCATTTTCCAAACCGTGTTGGTGGTAAACAGCGTTTTGACGGCATCTTCCCAGATGGACGGGGAAACCAGCAGCCGTCCCGCGCCGAGTGGTTCAATCCAGGCGTAGCGCGGGTGGCCGCGCAGGGTGTCGTAAAAACTGCCCAGGTCGCGGTCGAGATTGAGGATTAACGCGGCAACGGCGCGGATTTCGTTTTCCTGCTCCGGCGACAGCGCGGCCAGCCCTTCGACAGCCGCTTCAACCGCCCCCGCGTCGCGCTCCCGCAGCACCAACCGGACGATGCTGCCATCGCTTAGCCGCTGGACGCGGTACAGAATACGCGCCGACTCGTCACATCCATAGGGCGGCAGGTCGCACCAGCCGTGACTGACGACCGACGGCCAGAACTTAAAATGCGGCGGCGTGGATAGGGTTATCACCGGCATAAGACGCTTTTAGAATAAGAGTTTATCCGTAAACCCACCAGACAGTGGGCTTAGAGTTTATCCGCAAACCCACCAGACAGTGACGGTA
>JAPKMO010000241.1 GCA_026645945.1 Anaerolineae bacterium | reverse complement strand
TGGCCGGGTCGAGAAAGCCGGTGATGCGCCCATCCATCGCCAGGATGTTGGTCGTCCACAGGTCGCCGTGAATCAGCGATGGGTATTCCGGCTCGGCCAGCCAGCGTTCCAGCCGCCCGCACAGGCGCTCCAGGCGGGTGAACAGGCCGGCAGGCAGCGGGCCGGCGCGCCGCGCTTCCTGCCCCATGTACAGCAGCCGGTGATCGCGGAAGAAGTCCAGCCAGCGGGCGGTGGGTGGGTTGGGCTGCGGCAGGCCGCCGATCAGCGTGTCGCGCTCCAGGCCAAAGCTCTGCCCCCGGACGCCGTGTAAATCGGCTATCAGATCGGCGGCGTGGGCCTGCGCGGCGTCGTTTAAAAAGCTGTCCCCGGCGATGAAATCCATCACCAGCAGCGTATCGCTGCTGTAGCGCACCGCCGGGACGGGCAGGCGGCTGTGTTCGGCCAGGTAACGCAGCATGTAACCTTCCAGCCCCAGCCGCGCCCCCTGGCCGTCCGCCGCTTTGGCGACCAGCGAGCTGCCGTCCGGCAGATGCACCCGGTACACGTCCCCGATGCAGCCGCCGCTGAGCGCGCTCAGGCCCTCTGGCCGGACGCCCAGCACCGTTTCGATGGTCGTCAGCAGGTCGTCAAACATAATGTTATTCCGGCGTATTTCTGCTCTTTAAAATCTGCCGCGCCGCCTCCACCGAGGGCGCGAAGCGGTATTCAAACCCCATGCCGCCGTTTAAGGCCGAAAAAATGGGCAGTATTTCGTTCAGTATTCTGGGCAGCACCATCACCACCAATCCGGCCTTCGGGTGAATATCCCGGACGAAAGCCCCCACACTGGCTTTGAAGTTCGGCGGCACGAGCGCGGAGTCTTGCAGGTGGACGATAAAATCAACCGGCGCGGCGGCGCTGTCCAGCCGCTGGTTGGCCTCTTTGACAGCGCCTCGAACGTCCTCCCATCGCCATGCGCCATAAAGCGTCATCCGAATGATATTGTTTTGCGGTGGGTTGTCCCACTCCACCGATACCGGCATGATATTCCCCCTTTATCATGCTTGGGCGATTTTTTAAGTGTACAACATTACGAATCAAATTTCTATGGATTTACA
The DNA here is from genome assembly GCA_026645945.1 of Anaerolineae bacterium. Taxonomy (GTDB): domain Bacteria; phylum Chloroflexota; class Anaerolineae; order Aggregatilineales; family Phototrophicaceae; genus CFX2. Next base: position 1,390 of record JAPKMO010000241.1, on the reverse strand, counting down.
TACTATGGCGGATGTGAACAATGTCACCATCCTGCACGATGTATTCTTTGCCTTCCAGCCGCATTTTGCCGGCGCTTTTGAGCGCAGCCTCGCTCCCGGCGGCGATCAGGTCGTCATATTTCATCACTTCGGCGCGGATGAAACCTTTTTGTAGGTCGCTGTGGATGGCCCCGGCGGCTTCCGGGGCGGTCGCGCCGATGGCGACACTCCAGGCGCGCACCTCGTCCTCGCCGACGGTGAAAAAGGACTGGATCGCCAGCAGTTGGTAGGACAGGCGGATGACTTTCGCGGCGCTCAGTTCCGCGATGCCGTATTCTTCCATGAACAGTTGGGCGTCGTCGGGGGCAAGCTGCGCCAGTTCGGCTTCGATTTTGCCCTGCAAGCCGACCACGTTGGTATGGGGGTGGTCATAATGCAGCAGGTCGGCGGCGGCTTTCGGCTCGTCGCCCAGGTTCAGCGCCACCAGCACGGGCTTGAGCGTCAAAAAGCCGTAGCCGCGAATCATGCGGTTTTCATCATCGGTGATGTCCAGTTCGCGCAGGGGGCGTTCGGCCTCAAGCTGAACTTTAAACCGCTCCATCAATTCCAGTTCGACCGGTACGGTTTTGTCCACCGCCTTGCCCCGAATGCGTAACTCGCCCTGCAATTTTTCCAGCCGTTTTTCGACCATCACCAGGTCGGCCAGCAAAAATTCGCCGTCCAGCGTTTCAACATCGCGCTGGGGGTCTACCGTGATGTATGGGTGCGGCACGGTGTCGTCCTCGAAGGCGCGCACGACATGCAAAAAACCGTCCGCCTGCGCCAGTTCGTTGCGGAACTGCCCCTTCAGCCCGCCCTCGCTGATGCCTTTATCCAGGCCGCCGATGTCGGCATAGGTGACGGTGGCATAAATGGTCTTGCGCGGGTTGTACATGGCGCTCAGTTTATCCACGCGCGGGTCCGGCACGTTGACCACCGCCGTATGGACTTCAAACTGGCCGCTGGTGGCCGCGCCGGTGGGCAGGTTCTGGCCGGTGAGGGCGTTAAAGATGGTGGTCTTGCCGCTGTTGGGCAAGCCGATGATTCCCAGTCGCATGAGGTTTTCCTGTCCGGTTGGCCGAAGTACCGGCCAGTATACACAGGGGGGAAAAAGAAAAAAAGGCATAACGCACAGGCGGGTAGGGTGATCGTTTCAAAACGTATGGGGCAGCCAGCGCGGACGTGATGATGCCAGACCCCCTCTAAATCTCCCCCGAATTCAGGGGAGACTTTGCTATCGGCGTGATTAACCCCCCGCCCTGAATTCAGGGCGGGGGCCTGGGGGGCAAAGGACAAAAGCCTGCTTATGGAGACGAAATAGCTTTAGTATCTATCCGTAAACCGATTGATCTGATAGCAGAACAGTGGGCTT
>JAPKMO010000240.1 GCA_026645945.1 Anaerolineae bacterium | reverse complement strand
ATGGGAAAAGCGGCTTCGCTCAATGGGCGCGTTGGCGACGTGATGATCCCGAACGTGGTTCACGACGAACATTCGCAGAATACCTATCTGTTCAACAACTGTTTTTCGGCCCAGGATGTCGCGCCTTACCTGAGCTACGGCACGGTGCTGGATAATCAGAAGGCGGTCAGCGCGCGGGGGACGTTCCTGCAAAACCCGCGTTATATGAGCGTTTTTTACCGCGAAGGATATACGATCATTGAGATGGAAGCCGGGCCGTATCTATCGGCGCTTTACGAGGCGTTCCGCCCGCAGCGGCATCCGTATAACGAGATCGTCAATCTCTACGGCGTGCCGTTCGAGACGGGATTTTTGTATTACGCTTCGGATACGCCGATGAGCAAGGGACGCAACCTAGGCGCGGGCAGTTTGAGCTACGCCGGCATTGACCCCACTTACGCAACGGCCATCGCTATTTTGCGGCGCATTTTCGCTAACGAAAGCCGCCGTGTTGGTCAGCCAGATGGCAGCCTAGCGATAAAAAAAGCATAAAAGATAGGAACAGGTTACGGTGTCAGCAGAAAAAACGGTCATTCTTGGACAAACCGTCCGGCGGCTTGATGCGGTCGGTAAGGTCACGGGCGAAACGCCTTATCCGGGCGACATCAACCTAGACGGCCAGCTTTGGATGAAACAACGTTTTAGCGACCGCGCCCATGCGCGCGTGGTGGCGGTGGATACGAGCAAAGCGGAGGCGCTGCCGGGCGTCGTTCGGGTTTTTACCGCGAAAGACGTGCCGCAGAACGAATATGGGCTGGTCATCAAAGATCAGCCGGTTTTGATCGGGCCGGGCAGCAGCAGCCAGGTGGCCGACGCCGACGTGGTGCGCTGTTACGCCGACTGCATCGCCGTCGTTGTGGCGGAGACAGAAGCCCAAGCGGCGGCAGCCGCCCGGTTGGTCGAAGTGACTTATGAGGATTTGCCGGCGGTGTTCGACCCGCTGGAGGCCATGCGGGACGGCGCTCCGCAGATTCATGCCAACCGCCCCGGAAACATCCTCTGCCATTATAAAATTCGCAAGGGCGATCTGGCGGCAGGTTGGGCGCAGGCCGATGTGGTTGTAGAAGGCGAATACCACACCGGCTACCAGGAACACGCTTATCTTCAGCCGGAGGCCGGGCTGGGTTATATAGATGAGCAGGGGCGCGTGACGGTAATCGTCGCCGGACAGTGGGTGCATGAAGACCAGGAGCAGATCTGCCATGCGCTGAACCTGCCGGAAGAGCAGGTGCGGGTGATTTACCCGGCCATCGGCGGGGCATTCGGCGGGCGCGAGGATATGTCGGTGCAGATCGTGCTGGCGCTGGCGGCCTGGAAGCTGCGCCGCCCGGTTAAAATCGTGTGGAGCCGGGAAGAATCGATTTTATACCATCATAAGCGCCATCCGACCGTGATCCGGGCGAAATGGGGCGCGACGAAAGACGGCAAAATCGTTGCGGCAGAGGCGACGGTCATCGGCGACGCGGGCGCTTACAACTACACTTCGACCAAAGTGATGGGCAACGCCAACCTATGCGTCACCGGGCCATATGAAATCCCGAATATTCAGGTGGATACCTACGCCGTCCATACCAACAATTTGCTCACCGGTGCGTTTCGCGGTTTTGGTGGGCCACAGGGCGCTTTTGCCGCCGAAGGCCAGATGAACAAACTGGCGCAGGCGCTGGGTATGGACCCGGTAGAGCTTCGCGCGAGGAATGTGCTGCGCGAAGGCAGCCTGCTTTCGGTCGGTACGCCGCTGCCGCCCGGCGTAAGCATCGGCCAGGTGGTCGAGCAGTGTGCTGAACAGAGCTACTGGCGGCGTGATGGCGACGGCTGGCAGCGCCCACCGACGCCGCAGCCGCCCGACCCGGCCATCCGGCGGGGAATCGGATTCGCTGCCGGATTCAAAAATGTTGGGTTTAGCTTCGGCTTCCCGGAGCAAAGCTGGGCGACCGTCGAACTGCATGGGGATGCCGAAATCAAGGAAGTTATTGTGCGCCACGCTGGGGCGGAGGTGGGGCAGGGGACGCATACGGTGATGGCGCAGATGGCCGCCGAAGCGACCGGCGTGCCGCTGGCGAAAGTGCGGCTCGTCAGCCACGATACTGCCGAAACGCTCACTTCAGGCAGCGCGTCGGCTTCGCGGATGACGTTTATGGCCGGCAATGCCATCCGGGGCGCGGCGGCGCTGGCGCTGGAGCGTTGGGAAAACGAGGAGCGCCCGGCGATGGGGACTTACCAGTATCGCCCGCCAAAAACCACCCCCTATGACCCGGAAACCGGGCGCGCCGAGCCGAACTTCGCCTATGGTTATGTGGCGCAGGCGGTTGAGGTTGAAGTGGATGTCGAAACGGGACTCGTCCGTCTGGTGAGAGTGGTATCGGCCAACGATGTAGGGCGGGCGGTGAATCCTCAGTTGGTGCAGGGGCAGATCGAAGGCGCGGTCGTGCAGGCGCAGGGATATGCCGTTATGGAAAATCTCA
>JAPKMO010000023.1 GCA_026645945.1 Anaerolineae bacterium | reverse complement strand
GCAGCAGCACCGGCCCGGCATAGGACGGGATGCGCGTTAATTCCTGGAAAGTGGCCGCCGCGCTGGAAACCTCGATGTTCGCGCCCAGCCCGACGATCAGCCCCACCAGCGCCCCGGTGATGAGCAGCGCCCCGGCCCAGTCGAAGCGCCCGGCAGCGCGGTGCATCGGCACGCGGCGCAGCGCCCACAGCACCAGCGCCAGCGCCGCCAGCGTCACCGGCACATTGATCCAGAACAGCGTCCGCCAGTCCGGGGACGGCCAGTAGCTTAAACCCAGGCTGTCGAGAAACTGCCGGAAGCCATCCCGGTGGGTGGCAAAAAAGTTCACCAGCAGGCCGCCGTACAGGTGGCCCAGCACCCAGCCCAGCGTATCCACCGCGCCGATCACGCCCAACGGCTGCGCCCGCCGCGCCGCCGGGAACAGGTCGCCCACCAACGCCAGGCTGACCGGCACCAGCGCGCCCGCGCCAAATGCCTGCACCACGCGCCCCAGGATGATCGCCAGCAGGGTCACGCTCTCCCGGTCGGGGCGCTGCCCCAGGCGGCGAAAAATCGTGTACAGCGCATCGGTCGGCCCCAGGTGCGCCGTTGCCACCAGCACCGAGCCGGCGATAAAAATCAGCAGGCAGGTTACGTACACCCAGCGCCGCCCCAGCAGGTCGCTGATGCGCCCCATAAACGTCATGCTGACAGCATATGCCAGCAGATACCCGCTGACAATCCAGGCCGAATCGTCCAGCGAGGTTTGCAGCGGCAGCCCCAGGCCGACGATGATTTCCGGCAGAAAGGCCGAAACAATCGTTAAATCCAGCGACCCGATGAACACCGGGACGCAGATCAACGCCAGCACGACCCAGGGCCGCGCCGGATGTGCCTTCGATTGTCCTGTTACTGTGGTCATGAGGCCGCTTCCGGGTCGTCCAGGCGGGCGGGCTGGTCGAAGTCGTAGACCTCAATCTCCCAGACCGTCGGTTCGGCATCCTCCGCGCCCGCGCCTTCCGGCTGGACGATCTCGAACCGCACCGGCAGCAGCGATTCGCGGTGGATGAACACATCCGCCACCACCTGCCCCGTGACCTGAATCAAACCGGCCATAAAAGCCGAAACGTCCTCGCCGGCCGCCTCGGCTTTGATGTGGTAAACCGGCGTGCCGTCCACCAACTGCTCGCTGCCGATCATCTGCAAGCCGGTCAGCGCCTTGATGGCCGCCTGAAAGCCGGTTTCCGCCGCCATCAGCGCCGCCGGGGTGAAGCCCGGCACAAAGGCCAGCCGAACCCAGGCATTATTCGTCCAGATGCCGCGCAGCCATTGATCCTGCCCCCGGAAAAAAATTTCCAGGTCAATCGGCAGGCCGGCGGCCACCACGCGCACCCCGGCCTGGATGGTATCCGGCGCGGCGTACTGCACGTCCGCCCGCCGGAATTCGGCATATCCGTAATCGGTGTTGATGTAGTATTCTCTGCCGGTGCGCTCGACCGTCATCCGAAATGTCTCGGTCTGACGGATATTGGCTGCCGCCTGAGTCAAAAGCTGCTGCGGGTCGGGCGGCGCTTCGGTAGGCGCGCCGGTGCATCCAAAACTGAGCAGCAGTAACACAATGACAAAACGTCGCACAACGTCATCCTTCCGCAAGTGAAACGCAGCACGGTTTAAACCACTGTCTAACGGTTTTCGATGACCTCACCCCCTCTCCAATGGAGAGGGGTTAGGGGTGAGGGTGCTTAGAGTTTATCCGTAAACCTACCAGACAGTGGGCTTAAGCCCACTGTTCTGCTATCAGATCAATCGGTTTATGGATAGGTTCTTAGTGTACACTATTCGGTATACGAAAAAGAGGGCCGCGCGTTGCAGCCAAGCGGCAGTCTTAACGTTTGCGTCGGTCGCGCTCCGGCAGGGGCTGCACTGCCGTGTACACGCGCGGCCCGGCCTGCTGAACATATTCCAGCACCTTCGGGAAGTTCTCCTCCGGCAAGTGCAGCGAATCCACCACCAGCGCGTTATCGTTCCAGGGCTGGTAATAATCGCGCATCCGCACCACGTCGTCCCAGCCGACTGGCTTCCAGCCCGGCACATACTGGACGCGGTGGGTCATGCGCTCCCGCCACACCGTATCGTCGGAGCAGGTGCAGTAAATGGCGGCGAAATTGGCGCTGTGGCGGGCGGCGATCTCACTGGCGACGGTGCGGAAGTGATCGAGCGGGAAGGTCGCGTCCAGGATGACGCTCAAACCCAGCGAAAGCTGCTCATCGGCCATATCCAGGATGATGTAATAACCATCGCCGCTGGAGGCGTCCGCCAGGTTGTGGTCGCGCAGCACGCGCTGGATGCGGTCTTTGGCGAATACCGGGATGTTTAACTCGCGCGCCAGCATCCGCGCCAGCGTAGTTTTGCCGCTGCCGGGCATTCCGGCGAACAGAATCAGGGTCGGGTTCACGCTGGCCGCCTGCTGCTCACTTGATTTTCGTCCAGGTGCGGGTCTGCGAGCCGCTGAGGCGGAACACGCCCACCGGCGCGTCAATGTAAAACGCGCCCGTGCCTTCTTCAAACTGGATGGTGCGCTGGTCCCGGTTGAGGCCGGAGGTGGCCCACCCCAGCGCCCCAGTCCACGAGCCGATAGGCGCGTTGGTATTACAGAACGCCCAGGCGAACAATTCCTGCGGGGCCAGCAGCCCGCCCGGCGGCGTGCCGAAACAGGTATAGCTGGTCGTGCCATCCCAGCCGTTGGTATAACCGATGTACAGGTTGTTCTGCGCCTGCAAGCCGTAAATGGTGTTCAGGCCGTTGGCATTGACGTACACCATAAACCCGCGCTCGAACGACTGGAACGCCCCCTGCCCGATAGCGCCCACCGCCGTCGGACACCCCGAACCCGGCGGGGCGAACTCGTTGCCGAAAAACCAGCCGATGGAACACTGTATCGTGATCGGCACGGAGGCGGTGGCTTCCTGACCGCCGCGTATCGCCACCAGCCGGTAGACCACCAGCCGCCCCAGGTTGCCCGGAACCGATACCGGAAGCTGGCCGGACGGCACGACCGAAAACGTCTGCACGACGGCCCCCTGCTGGTTGAGCTGGTCAATACGCGCCGTGTCGGAAATCGTCTGCCACGTCAGCGTGATGCTCGTGTTGGGCGCGACACTGGTGGCGCTGGCCGTAAATGTGATAATCTGGGGCGTACTTGGCGTTGGCGAAGCAGTGGAGGTCTCCGTCGGCGTCGGGGTATTGGTTGGTGTGAACGTGGGCGTGATGGTAAACGTCGGCGTGATGGTGAAGGTCGGCGTCAGCGACGGCGTAAAAGTGGCCGTCGGCGTGGGCGTATCGGTCGCCGTCGGCGTAAAAGTGGCCGTCGGCGTGGGCGTATCGGTCGCCGTCGGCGTGAACGTCGGCGTGTTGCTGGGCGTCAGGCTGGGCAGCACCGCCAGCGTCGGCAGATCAACGATCTCCTCCGCCTGAGGCTGGCAAGCCGCCAGGAGCAGCAGTACGAAGATGAAGGCAGCCTGGATTCGAGACATCATACACCACCTTCGGCGCCGGCACACGGGGCAGCCGGTATATAACCGCTTTGCGTTAATCATACTCGTATCTGCCGCCGCTTGCCAGCCGACTTTAGTCTTAACAGAAGTCCCTACCGGCACGCCTACGCCCGCTGTGCTAGCCGCGCCGCGCGCCACCCACACGCCGCGCGGCATCATTCTGCCGCCGGCGTCCGACACGCCCGCGCCGCCGCCCATCACACCGCTGCCGGCCAATCCGTCCGTAGGAATCGCCGCCGCCGACCTGTCCGCCCGTCCGCGCCATGTTTTCACCGTCGGCCAGTCCGCCGGCGGGCGGGACATCCTGGCCTGGCGTTTTGGCAGCGGGCGGCAAACGCTGCTGCTGGTGGGCGGCATCCACGCCGGTTACGAAGCCAATACCATCACCCTGCTCAACGAACTGGTCGCCCACTTCGAGCGCAGCCCCGGCGACGTGCTGCCGGACATAACTCTGGTGCTGATTCCGGCTGCCAACCCGGATGGATTCGCCCAGGGGCGGGTGGCCGACGGGCGTTTTAACGCCAGCGGGGTAGACCTCAACCGCAACTGGAGCTGCGAATGGTCGGCGCAGGCGTACTGGCGCAGCCGGCAGGTCAACCCCGGCGCGGGGCCGTTTTCCGAGCCGGAGACGCGGGCGCTGGCCGCCCTGGCAAACGAACTGCGCCCGGCGGCGGCCATTTTTTATCACAGCGCCGCGCGCGGCGTTTTCGCCGGGGACTGTCCCGGCGGCGGCGTATCGTGGACGCTGGCTGCCGTTTTGGGCGAGGCGGCGGGCTATCCCTACGGCCAGCCCTTCACCGCCTACCAGGTCACCGGTACGGCACCCAACTGGTTCGACGGCCAGGGGATCCCATCGGTGGACGTGGAACTTTCCGGCACCCGTGACAGCGAGTTCGAGCGCAACCTGCGCGGCGTGATGGCCGTCCAGCGGTGGTTGTCCGGCGGCTGAAGCCGGTGTAGAATCCAACCTGGCCGCCGTCGCCGGCGTATTACGATCTCCCGTAGAGAAAGTGCCTGTTATGGTTTCCGACACTCCCCAGACCTATTACACCGCGCCCGGCCTGATGACCGATCCAGGCGAATACGCCGCCCACTTCGACCGCCTGCCGCCCGATCTGCCGTCCCTGGTTAAAATCGTTCAGGGTTTGATGGCGCATATCTTCTGGGCGGAACGGTACGGCCTCACGCTGACCGAGGAGCGCAAGCAGGAGGTTAACCTGCGCCCGGTGACAAAAAAGCTCAAACGCCTGCTGGAACTGGACGACCGCCCGCTGACCGAAGAACGCCCGCTCGACCGGCGGCTGGTCGGCAACTGCCGCGATTTTTCGGTGATGCTGTGCGCCATGCTGCGGCATCAGGGCGTGCCGGCACGGGCGCGGGCCGGTTTCGGCGCGTATTTTTTGCCCGACCATTACGAAGATCACTGGGTATGCGAAATCTGGGATACGCAGCTGGCGCGCTGGTTTCTGGTGGACGCCCAGCTTGATGCCTTCCAGCAGCAGGCGCTGGGCGTCGGCTTCGACACCTTCGACGTGCCGCGCGACCAGTTCATCACCGGCGGCAAAGCCTGGCTGATGGCCCGCCGCGAGGGCGCCGACCCCACCCGTTTTGGCATTTTCGACATGCATGGCCTGGCGTTCATCCGGGGCAACGTCGTGCGCGACTTTCTGGCGCTCAACAAGGTCGAAATCCTGCCCTGGGATGACTGGGGCTGGATCGCCGCCAGCGACCAGGAGGCCGCCGCAGACGCCGAACAAATTGACCGCCTGGCCGAGCTTTCGCTGGCGGGCAACGCGGTTTTCCCTGAAGTACGCGCCCTGTACGAAAACGATGACCGCCTGCGCGTGCCGCCCGGCTGGCAGCCTTAATCCGGCCCGCGCCGTTATCCTGTATGCCGCGCTGTTAAATACAAGGAGTGATCTTGGACGACCAACCCGCATCTTACCTATCGCCGCGCCTGGAAGTTCGCCCGCTGGAACGGAAGGGCGCTTTTGGTGTTTTTGCCCGCCAGGCCATCGCCGCCGGGGAACTGCTGGTGGTGTGGACGGGCATAGTGGTGAACCTGGAGGCGCTGCGCCGGCTGCCGCCGCTGGCGCAAAGCCACAGCCTTCAGGTGGAGGACGATTTGTTCCTGGCCCCCGCCCGCACCGAACCTTCTGACTTCATCAACCATTCCTGCGACCCAAACGCGGGCCTCAGCGGCCAGATCGCGCTGGTGGCGCTGCGGGATATTCAGCCTGGCGAGGAAATCTGTTACGACTACGCCATGTCCGACGGCAGCCCCTACGATGAATTCGACTGCCGGTGTGGCGCGCCCAACTGCCGGGGCCGCGTGACCGGCGACGACTGGAAACTGCCGGAGCTGCAAGCGCGCTATCAGGGGCATTTTTCGCCCTACCTCCAGCGCCGCATCGAACGGCAGCACGCCGCAGCGCGCAGCAACGGCGCGCACCCGCTGCCCGAAACGGCTTGAAACGGCCCGCGCCGATGGCTTTCGACCGTACCAGCCCGGCGGCCACCTGGCCGTTTGAAACCCTGGTGGCCGTCCTGCTCAAACAGTTTAAACGCCCACTGGCCGCCCAGGGACTCGACCTGAGCGATGCCGACGCCCAGACCATCGCGCAGGATGCGGCGGCGCGTGCTGCCCCCGGCGAAATGGCGCGGGCAGTCGTCGCCGCGCTGGCGGCTGTCATCGCGGAAAGCGAGGCAGTTCTGGCAGGGTGGGGGCTGTCGTTCCGGGAATCGCTGGCCGCCGACCTGGACGCCATACCCGGATGGCACAGCACCGCCGAATTTCTGGAGATCGCCAACCAGAAAACCAACGCCGAAATCCGCATCGGCGCGGGGGCGGCGCTGCTGGCCGTCCTGGGCGACCAACGCCACGTACCCTACCTGTTTGATCTGGTAGAACACGACCCGGATGAGGTGGAAGCCATCATCGCCCGGCGCGTGCTGCTGTTTCTCAGCGGCCTGGATGACGGCGCGCCGGATTGGCTGGCGCGGGCGCGCGCGCGGTTGGAGTCGGCGCGCGGCGAATAGCGGCTGCTACATACCCCCGTCAGAAAGTTCCGTCAGCAGCCGCGTGATGGCCGTCCGCAGATCGTCGCGCAGTTTCGCACCGTCCTGGGCGCTGTAGACGATGTAACGCAGGTGGCGGATGTCGAACGGCACGTTTTCCGGCGCGGCGGCCTGGGTAATGAGCAGCGCCGGTTTGTTCAGAGTGTGCGCGATACCCAGTTCGTAAAATACGTTGTCGTTGCCGCCGGTGATTTCGGCAATCACGAAGCGGCAGGCATTCAGCGCCGCCCATACTTCTTCCATGATCGAACCACGCGAGGAGGAAAGTTCGTCGCCGCGTAAAACCGTCAGCCCCAGTTCCGCCGCCAGCGGTTTGATAACATCGGCATAAACCCCGGCGAACTGTGCTGCGAACGGCATAATCACAAACACATCGCTCTGGAACTGCCGCCCTTTTGAGGGCCGGCCAAACACCAGTTCGCCCGGCCACACGCGCAGCGCGTCGTTAACCTTCAGCGCCTGTTCGGCCAGGTCGGCCTGGCGGCGGGTTTGCAAGTCATCCAGCCGCGCGGCGGTTTTAGCGGCGATGCGCTCTGCCAGCGTTTCGATTTCCGGCTCGCCCAGGGCCAAACCGCGCGCGGTTTCGCGGGCCTGGCCGGGCGCGGCGGGCGCCGGCGCCGGGGGCGGCGGCATTGCGGACGCGGCCTGGGGGACAAGCGGTTCGACCGCCGACCAGCTTTCCAGAATGCGTTCCAGTTTGAGCAGCAGATCGGTTTCGTCATCGAAGGTGGTGGCCGCGCCGTCGTCCAGCAGCCGCCCCCAGAAGGCTTCCTGCGCCTCGCGCTGTTCGCCGGACTGGTTGAAGGCTCGCCGCCGCAGGTACATCGCCATTTCGCTGCCCGGCCTGGGCAGCAGGACGGCCAGCGGCTTGCCGTACTCGCGCGCGATCTCGTATTCGACTTCCGCCAGCGCCCTGCCGCCTGCCGTCTCCCAGGCGCGCCGGTAAGTGACCAGGCTGATGAAAGCCGTTGCCGACCCGATTTTCCGCCGCAGGTGTTCCAGCATGTCCGGCGAATGGCGCTCGGTTTCCTCCAGCCAGACCGGAATCAGCCCCGCCGCCTGAATGCGCTCGACGATGACCGGACGTAAATCTTGCAGTTCGCTGCTGGTATCGCTGAAGTAAACGCTGTTCGCCATTACAGAAGCCTCGTGATCGCCGTTGATAACTGATGCCGGTTATTCGGCTTTAAGCAAACTCCCGGCGTCTATCGAAACGCCGCCCAGGACGCCGGAAGCCCAAGACTGCCCCGGCCCAAACACGCCCACCCGGTCAAAGCGTTCCCTCTCGCGCCGGTAGACTTCGGCATACCGGCCTTCCGGGTCAAGCAGCCAGTATTCGCGCACGCCGTGTTTTTCGTACAGGTCGAACTTCACGCCCCGGTCTTTGTGCGCCGTAGAAGGCGACAGCACCTCGACCACCAGATCGGGCGCGCCGTACCGGCAGCCGTCCTCACCCAGCCTGCACCGGCTGTCCGCGCCGCTCACCCAGAACACATCCGGCTGTACGCAGTCCTCGTCCAGCTATACATCCATCGGCGAAATAACCACTGTCCCAAGCGCAGGATTCTGCCTGGCAATCTGTTTAAATAAAAAGAAGATTTCCCCGACGATTTCCTGGTGAATATTACGCGGTGTCGGACTCACCATTACCTCACCATCAATCAGTTCTGTGGGCTGCATGGTTTCACCAAGCTGCTTAAACTCGGCGGGGGTCATCCGCACACGTTCAAGTGCTGCCATCGTCATTCCATTCTATCTACCTACGCCCGAAACAAGCGCGGCTGGTAACACATTAACGCACATTGACCGTCGAACTGCCGCGTCTGAGAAATTACCCTCACCCCTATCCTAGCACAATTTTACTCAGCACTCGGCACTCATCCCTCGTTCCTCATTCCTTCGGCAGCGCCGAGGCCAGCGCATCGGCCAGGTTACGCGCTTCGATGAGTTTGAGCGACGGCGGCAGGCCGTCTATTTTGCGGCGCGTCTTGGGCAGCAGCACGCGCTTAAAACCCATCTTGGCGGCTTCGTTCAGCCGCGCCGGAAGCTGCCCCACCGCACGCAGTTCGCCGCTGAGGCCGACTTCACCGACGATGGCGAGATCGGCAGGGATGGGCCGATCGTAATAGCTGGAGGCCATCGCCACCGCCATCGCCAGATCGGCAGCGGGTTCGCTGACCTGCAAACCGCCGATGACATTGACGAAAATATCCTGTTCGTGCAGCTTAAGTCCGACGCGCTTGCTCAACACGGCGCTGATGAGCAGCAGCCGGTTGAAGTCCACGCCGTTGGGCGTGCGGCGCGGGTTGCCGAAGCTGGTCGGGCTGGTAAGCGCCTGCACCTCCACCAGCAGCGGGCGCGTGCCTTCCATCGTCACGGCGATAGCCGACCCCGGCGCGTTGACCACCCGCTCGGCCAAAAACGCCTCCGACGGATTCGGCACTTCGGTCAGGCCGTCGCCGGACATCTCGAACACGCCGACTTCGCTGGTCGCGCCGAAGCGGTTTTTGACGCTGCGCAGCAGCCGGAAAGCCTGGAACGGATCGCCCTCTAAATACAGCACCGTATCTACGATGTGTTCCAGCACGCGCGGCCCGGCGATGCTGCCTTCTTTGGTGACATGCCCCACCAGGAACACGCTCAAACCGCTGGACTTGGCGAGATGCTGCAAGCGGCTGGCACACTCGCGCACCTGGGTGACGCTTCCGGGCGAGGATTCGATTTCGTCCATGTAAGTGGTCTGGATCGAATCGATCACCAGAATGACCGGGTTCAGCCGTCTGACGTGTTCAAAGATGCTGCCCAGGTTGGTTTCGGTCAGCAGGTACAGGTTGTCGGATTGCAGGTTAAAACGGTCGGCGCGCATTTTGATCTGCCGAGCGCTTTCCTCGCCGCTGACGTATAACACCGTGCCGGTATGGTCGGACATCACGCCGCAGATTTGCAGCAGCAGGCTGCTTTTGCCCACACCCGGTTCGCCGCCGATCATGATGATGCTGCCCGGCACGATGCCGCCGCCCAGCACGCGGCTGAATTCCTCGACCGGCACAAACAGCCGTTCACCCACGTCGGCGCTGATTTCGCTCAACCGCTGCGGGGCGGGTGAGGTCGCGCCCACCGGGCCGGGATGCCGCGCCGAAGCCGGCCTGGCCGCTTCGACCACTTCTTCCGCCATCGTGTTAAACTGCCCGCAGCCGGGGCAGCGGCCAAAACCTTTGGGCGACTGGTAGCCGCAGTTCTGGCAGACGTATTTGGTGCGCGTTTTCGCCATTGGTGAGCGCCCTTTAACTTGAACACCTGTGCTAATGATGGCGATTATAGCACATTCAATTCGTGGGCGGGGGAGGGAAGCGTATGGGCGAATAACCGGCGAGTGGGGGGGGCGCGCCGGGGCGTCAGTTATCGGACGGTTGGATGCCCAACCGCCAGATCAGATCGAGGATTTCGCCCGGTTGGAAGGGTTTGCCCAGCACGGCATTCGCCCCCTGTGCCAGCGCCTCCTGGCGGACGGCTGCCGAGTCGTCGGCGGTCATCAGGATAAACGGAATCGAACGCCACCGGGCATCGTGTTTGACCGCCTGTAAAAACGAAAACCCGTTCATCGCAGGCATTCGCAGATTGCTGATGATGAGCGCGGGCCGCGCGCTGGTTTCCAACAGCGCCATACCGTCCTGCCCATTATGGCCGACGATGATCTCATAACCGTTCATCGCCAGCACCGTGCCGATCAGGTTGGTGATTTCGACCAGATCATCCACGACCATGATGGTCGCCATAAAAACCGCTCCACGCTACATGCCTTTATTACAAGATTACCACGTAGATGTAACAAAATGTAATATGTCTTTGTGAAATATTTGTGAAAGAGGACGCAAGCTCCCGGCTGCCCGATTCGCTCCAATTCGCTCCAAAACGAAGGCCGTGTTAAAAATTGCATGAGAAACGCTCCGGCGGCGGCGGTTTCGGGTAGAATGAACCACAGAATGGGTTAACGAACGGGTTTTCGCGGAACATGCAAAAGACGGCAGGTGAACAAACAGCGCGGCGCGCGCTGGGCAGTCTGGGGTGGTCGGCCATCGGCCTGGGGGTGGCGGGCGGCCTGCTGGCGGCGCTCATCGGCACGGGTGATGACTTGGGGACGATCATCGGCATTTTCAGCACACGCTTCCTGGGCATCTTCATCGAGGCCGCGCCCTTCCTGCTGCTCGGCACGCTGGTGTCCGGGGTGATCGATTCGTTTCTGACACCGGAGGACATCGCCCGCGTCGTGCCGCGTAATCCTGTTCTGGCGACCATCGTCGGGGCATTTATGGGTTTTGCCTTCCCGGTCTGTGAATGCGGCGTCGTGCCGGTGGTGCGGCGGCTGTTCAACAAAGGGCTGCCGATGTGGGTGGGCGTGACGTTCCTGCTGGCCGCGCCGGTGATGAACCCGGTCGTGCTGGTCAGCACGTTTGTGGCCTTCGGCGCCACGCCCATGCTGTACGGGCGCTACCTGCTCACCGCCGTCGTGGCAGTCGGCGTAGGGCTGGTGTTCGCCCTGGGCGCGAAACCCCAGGAGGTGCTGCGGGCGCAGTCGTGGATGCCGGTGATGGGCGGTTCCGGGCAGATCAGCCTGCCCGCCGCGCCGCGCAAACCGCTGCGTGCCGGCCTGATGGACGCGCTGCGGCAGGCCGGGGACGAATTTTTTGAGATGGGGCGTTATCTGGTCATCGGCGCGACGCTGGCCGCCGCCATGCAAACGCTGGTGTCGCAGGAAGTCCTGCTGGCGTTGGGGCGCGGCCCGGTGGTTTCGGTGCTGGTGATGCAGGCTTTAGCGTTCGTGTTGAGCGTGTGTTCGACGGTGGATGCCTTCCTGGCGCTGGCGTTCGTCGGCACCTTCACCACCGGCTCAATCCTCACCTTCCTGACCTTCGGCCCGATGGTGGACATCAAAAGCGCGCTGATGTTTATGGGCGTTTTCAAGCGGCGGGTGGTGGTTTACCTCATCCTGCTGCCGCTGCTGATGACGCTGCTGGCCGGCGTATGGCTGAACCTGAATGTGGCATTCTAAAAGATCGAGACGTTTAGAGTTTATCCGTAAACCCACCAGACAGTGGGCTTAAGCCCACTGTTCTGCTATCAGATCAGTCGGTTTACGGATAGATACTTAGTTGAAACAACGCCTGTAACTTGGAACTCGGAACGCGCACCATCTTTTTATCCCCTTTCGACCGGCTGGTACTGGTCGTCGCGCTGCTGCTGGTGGGCGCGGTCGGGCTGACACTCGTCCTGGGCGACCGGGTGGGCGTGACGCTCCAGCGCGCCGCGCCGCTGGGACAGGCCCGCAGCACCAGCCGCATTATCATGCAGTTCAGCGAAACCATGAACCGCGACAGCGTGGCCGAACGGCTGTACGTGACGCAGGTGAAGCCGGAAGCGGCGGCCAACCCCGACGCGCTGCGTCCCGATGACGTGCTGGCGCAGATCAGCGGGCAGATCACCTGGAGCGGCGCGACGTTAACCTTCACCCCGGCGGCGGCGCTGATGCCGGGTGCGGCCTATCTGGTGCAGTTGGAGGCCGGCGCAGCTGGCGAAACCGGGCGGCAGGTGCTTTCGGAATACCGCTTCAGTTTTATGGTACGCAGCCCGCGCGTGGCTTATCTCGCCCCTGCCAGCGGCGCGCCGCTCAACATCTGGCTGGCCGACCCTGCCGACCTGTCCGGCGCGCGGCAGATCACCTTCAGCCCGTCGGGCGTGTTCGATTTTGGCGTCAGCCCGGACGGAAGCGCAGTCGCCTATTCCGAGCGCAACAGCAGCACCGGCACGTCGGACATCAAACTGCTAAACCTGGAAACCGGCGCGGTGCAGCAGCTTACCAACTGCCAGGACGCCGACTGTACGACCCCGGTCTGGCGGCCTGATGGCCGCGTCATCGGCTACGAGCGCGTGGAGTTAAACAGCGACCTGGAGAACGTGGGCGTCAGCCCCACCCGCATCTGGCTGATTGACCTGAGTACGACGCCCGCCACCACGCGCCCGCTGTTCGACGACTCGCAAATTCTCGGTTACGGCTTGCAGTGGTCGCGGGACGGCAGCCGCGCCACCGTATTCGACATCAACAGCCAGGGCATTCTGCTGCACGACTTCAACACCGGCCTGACGGCCATCATCCCCAGCCGTTACGGCAGCACCGGGGCGCTTTCGCCGGACGGCACAAAAATCGTATTCCCGGAAGTGACGCTGGCCGCCGGCCAGGCGCGTTCGTATTTGCAGCTGGCCGACGTGACCGCGCAGACGGTCGAGCCGCTGAGCTACCCCGACGATGCAGTGGACGACGACGCGGCGGCCTGGAGTCCTGACGGCCAAAAGCTGGTCATCGCGCGGCGTTATACCGACGACCGCTTCACGCCGGGGCGGCAGCTTTTTCTGATGAACCCGGCGGACGGCAGCGCCGAGCCGCTGGTGGTGGACGAGCGTTACGCCAACGGCTTTTTTTCCTTCGACCCCACCGGCCAACAAATCGCCATCCAGCGTTTTCCGCAGCTTATGCCGGACGGCCAGCTGAACAATACCGGCACGCCGGAAATCTGGACGTACAACCTGTCAACCGGCGCGCTGACACAGGTGGCGGTGGACGCTTTTTACCCGCGCTGGGTGCCGTAAGGGAGTGCTGAGGAACGAGTGCCGAGGGATGAGTTTTTAATCCCGGCAACTGATGACTGACGACCACAGACTAACAACTACAGACTGACGACTATTGACTACCGACCTATGACTTCCCCGAACCAACCTCCATCAGACCGCCGGCCATCGCCGGTGCTGCTGATTTTTCTGATCTTCCCGGCGCTGGGGCTGGTGGCGGCGGCGGCTTTTGCGCTGGCGAACCGGGATGATGCCGGCGCGCCGCCCACGCCGCTGCCGGTGACGCTGGCGCAGCCGTCGCTGATGAACCAGACCGCGCCCAATTTTGAACTGCCGGGGCTGGACGGCGAGACTTACCGGCTGTCCAGCTATCGCGGGCAGGTGGTGTTCATCAACTTCTGGGCCACCTGGTGTGAGCCGTGCCGCCGCGAGCTGCCCGCGCTGGACGATTTTGAGGCCGCCGGCGCGAAAGTTCTGGCGGTCAATAACGGCGAAACGGCAGAACAGGTCGAGTCCTTTCTGGAGTCGAACGGCGTTCAAAAGCTGGCGGTGCTGCTGGACGCCGATTTTGCCGTCAGCCGCCGCTACCGTGCCGACCGCCTGCCCACGACCTACGTGCTTGACCCGGCGGGCGTGGTGCGGTATATCCATATCGGCGAAATCACGCCCGACGACCTGGCCGCTTATGTGGCAGCCTTAACGCCCGGTTCTTAATACAGTCGTTAGGCTTTAGCTGTTAGTCGTTGGTCAGAAGATAAGCCGGGATAACCGTGTCTTTCCCTATTCTCGACCGGACTATGGTGATACTTTGCTTTTGGGCCAATGGCGGTAGACTAAACAGTGGGCTTAAGCCCACTGTCCGGCTTAAGCCCACTGTCCGGCTTAAGCCCACTGTCCGGCTTAAGCCCACTGTCCGGCTTAAGCCTGCTGCTGGTATGCAGATTAAGCTGGTTCATGCACTAGAGAGACCGAACGACCGATGACCATCTACGAAGTGCTGTCCCGACTATTTCCCACCCGCCCCGCGCCGGAAAATCCCCGGCGTATTGTGCTGATTCAGCCCTGCTGCATCGGCGACGTGGTGCTGGCGACGGCGGCGCTGGCCGCGCTGCGGCGCGCGTATCCGGCGGCGTTTATCACCTGGGCGGTCGGAAGCTGGTCAAAAGGGGTGATCGAGGCGCACCCGATGGTGGACGCCGTGATGGACACCGGCCCGGAGGTGCTGCCGGTGTATTCGCCGCGCAGCCTATGGCGTTTTGCCGCCGACCTGCGCGCCGGGCGTTTTGACCTGGCGGTTTCGCTGGTGCGCTCCCCGTTGATGAGCGCCGCCGTGCTGCTGGCGGGCATCCCGCGACGCGCCGGCCTGGACAGCGCCGGGCGCGGTTTTGGCTATAACCTGCGCGTTCCGGTTGACCCCCACGCGCCTCGCCACGAGGCCGAAATTTACCTGGATGTGGCGCGCGCGCTGGGGCTGGACGCGACCGGCTGCCGCGCCACCATCCCCACGCAGGAAGCTGATCGGGATTACGTGCGGGCGCTGTTGGATGAGCAGGGCATCGGCGCGCCGTATATCGTCCTATCCCCGGCGGGCGGGCGCAACCCCGGCATGGTGATGGACGCCAAACGCTGGCCGCCGCATCACCTGGCCGCCCTGGCCGACCGGCTGGCGGCGCGGCTGGCGGCGCGGGTGGTGCTGGTCGGCGGGCCGGATGACGACCTGCTGCTGGCGGCGGTGGCGGAAATCATGCAGGCGCCGGCCCTGCAGCTGGCCGGAAAACTGACTTTCGGCCAGATCGCGGCGCTGGCGGCGGGGGCGCGGCTGTATGTGGGCAACGATACCGGCCTCACCCATCTGGCGGCGGCAGCCGGCGCGCCGGCGGTGATGATTTTGGGGCCGTCCGACCCGGCGCGGTATGCGCCTTTTGCCGACAACGCCATCGCGCTGTGGAAACCGGCCACTGTCAGCCGGAGCGGGGTAGCCGGCGGCCCGCCGAAAGACTGGGATTGGGCGCGCGACGGCATCGGCGTAGACGAGGCGGAGGCGCGCATCCTGGCTTTTCTGGAAAACGCCGCACCGGGATACAAACCTGAAAGTATCGGTTAAAAAACTGTCACGTCTCGTTAAAATCATTAAGCTATGCAGAGAAACGTCCACGTTTATAATGATGGCATGGGAATCAGCTACGGATGCAGACGATGATTCATAACTATCCGGTTTACGTGCGTATACCGACCGAAAACGAAACATCTTACCTGAAAAATCGAAGCTGTGCCGAAGCAGTCATCGGCGTGGTGATTGAAGCGCAGAAGCAGGAGTGGATGCAGCTTCACGGATTTGTCGTGCTGCCAGAGGCGCTGGAACTGGTAGCGACCCCCACCAAACAGGGCGTGGCCGGTATGGTCGCCCATATCCAGTCGGAAACAATTCCGCTGCTGGCGATCCTGCTGCCGGGCGCGAACTTGATTTGGGAAAAACGCTTCATGCAAATTCCGCTGACCTCCCAGCGGGCGCTGGATGCCCGGCTGGCGATGCTGCTGCTGGCCCCGGTCGCCTGCGGCATTGTGGAGATGGCCGCCTCGTATCCTTACAGTTCAGCCAATCCACGTTATGCGGCGGCCGTTTCGGCCTACAGCGGCTTCCAAAAACCGGCGGAAACCGAAAAGGCAGCGGACGCGCAGAAAGCTGCTTCTTAAGGCGGCCTTCGACTTGCAGCTCTCTAGCCCTTTCAGGGGACCTGGTTTTCTGGAAACCGTACCCTTCGGGGTATGGCGGCGCTTTTCCCACGATCAGGCGCAGGTTTTCAGTTTGTCCACGTAATACTGCGCGAAGTTCAGAAAACGCATGATCTCAGTGGTGTGGTCGAGGATTTCCGCCGCTACCTCGGTCATGCCCTTGCCGTTTGGCAGCCGCCGCCGGATGGCCCGCACCGCTGGGTCGGACTGGACGGTGCTGGCGGCCTGATGAATATAAACCGCGTGTTCTTTTAGCGCCTGCACCATGCTCATGATATACAGCGCCGGCGTATACTGGGTGGGCAGCGTGGCGCTGCCGCCCTGGATGATGTCCACCATTTCGGCGGCGTTCCAGCGCATGGTCACAAACACGTCGCGCAGGCCGGTGGTCGGCAGGTCGCCGGGCATCGGGTCGGCCAGCAGCACGGCGTCGGTTTCCGGCAGCCGAAAGATGATCTGGGTATAAACGTGGATGACGGTTGACGTGAGCTTTATTTTGTCCTGGAGCGCACCGTGCATCACTGTATTGATAAAATGCTGCGGGTTATAACGTTCCCATTGGGAGCGTGTTTCCTCATGTAACATCGTGCGCCCGTCCTTCTCAAAGTTGATTCACTTTTGTTATATGAAGCCAACCTAACACAAACCATACTAAAGGTTTGTAAGGATGGGCGCGCCGTTGAAATGTGCTTTACAGGCCGCCGCCCGGCAGTTCCGGCGGGATGATCGTGCGCTCGATGCGAATTTCCGTCCCGGCGGCGTCCGGGCTGACAACGACCGGCACATCCACGCCAACCTGATCTATAAAGCACAGCTCCTCTTTGACGGCCTCGCAGTAATAAATCGTCAGTTCGCCGTGCAGCAGGTCGCGGCCTTCGGCCAGCAAAACCGGAATGCGAACCGGCAGTTCCGGGGCAGCGATACGCTGGACGCGGTTGGCCTCGTCTAGAGCGGCTGCCTCGCCGGAAACCGTCCATTCGGCGGTGAAGGGGGCCAGCGGGTTGAGTTTATAACCTTGCGGCAGGTTGATATACAGCACGATTTCCCCCCTGCCGCGCCCGACGGTTTGTTCCGGCAGGCTGATCTGCTCGCCCAGGGCGGCATTACCGCCGATGACCGTCACCTGGCCGCCGATGAGCAGGGCTTCGGGGTTAGGGAAAATCACGGTGCTGACGGTGTTGGCGGCCAGGTCTATCACCCGGATGGCGTGGTTGTTGGTATCGGCCACGTACAGCCTGCCGCTGGCATAATCCAGGCCGCCCGGTTCGTCAAACAACGCCGCATCCGGGCCGCCATCGCGGAAGCCGCCCACCCCGCCCAGGCCAAAGCGAGTGCTGATTTCGGTCGTGGTAGGGTCGAGCGCCTTGATTTTGCTGTTGTAGGTATCGGCCACATACAGCAGGCCGTCCGCCCCGCCGGTGATGCCCAGCGCGTGCTGGAGTCGCGAATCGCCCACGCGGCCATCTTTGTCGCCGTACTCGAACAGGTTGTTAAACACCGGCCCCGCCAGCGTGGATACCTGTCCTTTACGAATGTCGGCGGCGCGAATGCTGCTCGATTCGCTGTCCGCGAAGTATAAAATGCCGTCCCGGTAAAACAGGCCGCTGGGCTGGGCAAGCTGCGCGTCGCCAAAATCGCCGTCCTTCAGCCCTTCGATGCCGCTGCCGACCAGCGAACTGACCGCGCCTGCGGCCACGTTCAGCCGCCAGAGCTGGTGTGTCCCCGCCACAGCGATATACAGGATGTCGCCTTCCCCGAACTCGACATCCCAGGGGCTGCTGAGCGGAATTTGCAGCGCCGGCCCGCTGATGTTGCGTTCGTAACCCTGCCTGCCCGTCCCGGCGATGGTCGTCACGGTGCGCTCGGCCAGGTTCACGGCGCGGATGACGTGGTTGTAAGTGTCGGCCACATACAGCGTGCCGTCTCGCAGCGCCATACCCTGCGGCGTATCGAAGGCGGCTTCCCGGTAGCTGCCATCCTTCAGGCCGCGCCCGCCGCCGATGATATCCAGCACTTCATAGGTGGTCAGGTCGGCGATGACGATGCGGTGGTGGCTGCTGTCGGCGATGAACAGCCGACCGCCGGCGGCGTCGGCCAGCACCTTGCCGGGGAAAGCCAGGGTACTGGCCGGCACGGCCTCGCGTTCCAGCGCCATTTCAAGCGGCTGGCGGTTGATTTCCCCCAGGCTGTCGAAGGCATTGACCATGCCGCCGACCACCCGGTCGAACGCCTCGAACGGGATTTCGCCGGCCTGCACCGCGAACAGGTTGCCGCGCGGGTCTATCACCACAAACGTCGGCCAGGCGTTGACCCCATAGGGGCGAAACGTGTTCCACACCACGAAGGCGTTATCGTTGATGACCGGGTGTTCCAGCCCGTAACGCCGGATGATCTGCCGGATATTTTCGGTCTGCCCTTCATTTTCAAACTTGGCCGAATGCACGCCGATAACCACCAGTTCATCGGGGTAGCGGGCTTCCAGCTTTTGCAGCACCGGGATCATATGGATGCAGTTGATACAGCCATACGTCCAGAAATCCAGCAGCACGATCTTGCCGCGCAGCGCCTCGACCGTCAGCGGCGCGGGGACGTTCAGCCAGTCCAGGCCGGTCGGGAACTCCGGCGCGGGGAAACGGGGATCGCCCATAAAACGGCTGTCCAAATCGCTGCCTCCCTCCTGCGCCGCCGCCGACAGCGCGGCAGCCGCCACAACCATCACCATACCAATAAACCATAACCGGCGCATAATACCTCGCTTGAATACAGTACCGAGTTTCGAGTGCCGAGCAGCGAGTCAAAAACGCTTTTCGTGCGCGTGGATGAACATATCTTCATCGCTTCGTTTCTGAATCGCTTTACTGTTGGGGATTGTAACAGCGCATAATGAAGGGAGGATGAATAACGGCGGATTGGAGAAAACCAGTACACCAACAAGCTGAGAATGCCTGCATTTGACAGTGAGTTTAAGAGTTTATCCGTAAACCCACCAGACAGTGGGCTTAAGCCCACTGTTGTGCTATCAGATCAATCGGTTTATGGATAGATACTAAGCCTTTGGAATAAATGCGGTTTGGTGACATTAAAAACTATCGTCAGGCCGGTTTTGACAATTCAACTATAATAAAAGCATCGAACGCCAATCTAAAAATCTCACCGAAAGTTATTCTGTATGGACGAACAACTGCCCCGCGACCTGTTGGAAGACTGGCCTGTTCTGGTGGTGGACGATGACCCCGACAGCCTGGACATCGCCGCCCGCATCCTGCGGCACTACGGCGCGATCGTAACCACCGCGACCAACGGCCAGGAAGGGCTGGAAGCCGTCCGCGCCGAACGCCCGCATTTTATCATCTCCGACCTGAATATGCCGGTGTTAAGCGGCTGGGAAATGCTGCACCAGCTCCAGCTTAACCGGGCGACGGCGGACATCCCGGCCATCGCGTTGACGGCGCACGGCATGACCGGCGACCGCGACCGCGCCATCGCCGCCGGTTTCCTCAATTTTCTGACCAAACCGCTGACGCCCAGAACGTTTATGAAAGACCTGCTCGTCTTAATCCTGGACATTCCCGAACTGGCCGCCCACATCGCGCTGCGCTGAATGAGGCATTCATCTGTCAGGCTTCCGGCAGGCTGTAGTGTCTTTCCGGCAGGGCGCGCAGCCGTTCCGCCGCCTGCTCCGGCGTGATGTCCCGCTGAGCTTCGGCCATCATCTCGTAACCCACCATCCACTTCCGCACCGAGGCCGAACGCAGCAGCGGCGGGTAAAAATGGGCATGAAGCTGCCAGTGGGCATAATCGCCGTCGTCGTTGGGCGCGGCGTGCCAGCCCATCGAATACGGAAATTCGATCTCAAACAGGTTGTCGTATTTCGTCAGCAGGCGTTTGAGGATGTCCGCCAGCGTATCGCGCCGGGAATCGTCTAAGTCGGGCAGGCGCAGCGTATGGCGGCGCGGCAGCAGCAGCGTTTCAAACGGCCACAGCGCCCAGTACGGTACGACCGCCACCCAATCGGCATTTTCGACCACGATGCGTTCGCCGGCTTCCACTTCCGCGTTAAGATAATCCACCAGCAGCGGCGCGCCTTCGCGTTCGGCATAAACGCGCTGGTGGCGGTCTTCGGCGCCGATCTGGTTCGGCAGCCAGTCCCCGGCCCAGATTTGCCCGTGCGGGTGCGGATTGGACGCACCCATCATCTCGCCCTTGTTCTCGAACACCTGCACCCAGCGGTACGTCCGCCCCAGTTCGACGGTCTGCTCCGCCCAGACGTTTATTACCCGGCGGATGTCCTCGACGGGCATCAGCGGCAGCGTCAGGTCGTGGCGGGGTGAAAAACACACTACGCGGCACTCGCCGCGCACGGCCTGGGCCGCCAGCAGCGGGTTGGCGGGCGGCGGCGCGGCGGGAACATCCGGCAGCAGCGCAGCGTAATCGTTGGGGAATACGAACGTGCCGGTATAATCGGGGTTGCGGTCGCCGCTGGCGCGGGTATTGCCGGGGCAAAGGTAACAGCCCGGATCATATGGCGGGCGGTTGGCCTGCGGCGGGCGCTCCTGCCGCCCCTGCCAGGGGCGTTTAGTGCGGTGCGGCGAAACCAGCACGTAGTCGCCGGTCAGCGGATTCAGCCGTCGGTGCGGGTGATCGGTGGGGTTGAACGGTAGCATGGTCACTCTCCGGGGTAAACACCTGCCGGATTATAACGCGGGGGCAGCCGTTCATCATAATTGGTTTATACTCAAAATTCAGCACCCGGAACTGTTTTTCCAGAAAGGAAATCCGATGATGACCACGCTTAACCTACCGACTTTTCAGGATGTGCTGCTGGCCCGCCGCCAGATTCGCCTGCATCTGCCGCCCACGCCGCTGCACCGCTACCCGGCGCTGGATAAACGGGTGGGGACGGCGGTATATGTCAAACACGAAAACTACCAGCCGGTCGGCGCGTTTAAGGTGCGCGGCGGCGTCAACCTGGTTTCGCAGCTTTCGCCCCAGGAGCGCCAGGCTGGGTTAATCGCCGCTTCGACCGGCAATCACGGCCAGTCGGTGGCCTATGCGGCGCGGCTGTTCGGGGTGCAGGCGCGCATCGTCGTGCCGGAGGCGGCCAACCCCGGCAAAGTGGCCGCCATGCAGGGCATGGGCGCGGAGGTGATTTTTCATGGCGCGAACTTCGACGAAGCCCGCCGCCGCTGCGAGGCGCTGGCATTGGAGCGCGGCTATCGCTACGTGCATTCTGGCGACGAGCCGCTGTTGATCGCCGGCGTGGCGACCGAGGCGCTGGAAATGCTGGAGGTCGAGCCAGACCTGGACGTGATAATCGTGCCGCTGGGCGGGGGCAGCGGCGCGGCGGGCGTGTGTATCGCCGCCCATGCCATCAACCCGGCCATCCGGGTGATCGGCGTCCAGTCGGAGGCATCCCCCGCCGGTTACAATTCCTGGCGCAGCAAGGCTTTATGCGAAGCCCCCAACCGCACCTTCGCCGAAGGGCTGGCGACCGGCACGGCTTTCGCGCTGCCGCAGGCGATTTTGTGGCAGCAGTTGGACGATTTTGTGCTGGTGACGGACGATGACATCCGGCGGGCGATGGTCTGGATGATTGAGGACGCGCACACGCTGGCGGAGGGCGCGGGCGCGTCGCCGCTGGCAGCGGCCTATAAGCTGCGCGATGAACTGCGCGGCAAAAAAGTCGGGCTGGTGTGTTCCGGCGGCAACACCTCGCTCGACCACCTCCGGCAGGCTTTGCTGGCCTGATTCACCGGCGGCGGGCGCGGGGGGTATAATAACGGGCAGAGTGGAGAGGAAGAACGGTGGTTGTACAGGAAAAACTGCTGACCGTGCAGGAATTTGATGAATTTGTGATGCGGCCCGAAAACGCCAACCGCCTGTTTGAATACGTTGGGGGAAGTATTGTCGAGGTGGTATCGAATCCATATTCATCCAAGATTGCGTCACGGATTAATGGCTATATTTTTGAGTTTATCCGTAAACCAACCAGACAGTGGGCTTAAGCCCACTGTTCGGCTATCAGATCAATCGGTTTACGGATAGATACTAAGTTGTTTCAGAGGGCGGGCCGGCTGGCCCGCTCCGTTTGTTTTTCTCATTCCTCCACCCCCGTAGCCAATCCGCCCCGCCTCGTCTATACTAACGCCGTTTGTCCGGCACGCATGACGTTAGGATGTCCATGACTCTGTTTGTCATCTTCATATTTGGTGCGGTGGTGATCGGCGCTGGCGCGATGCTGGCCCCGGCCTGGGATACGGCGCAGCCGCGCATCGGGCTGGCGGCGGCGCTGGCGTTGGGCCTCATCATGGGCGGCGCGATCTTCTGGGCGGCGCTGTTCGGCTGGAATACGCTGGTCATTGATTACCTGCTGTTCGCCCTGGTAACGACGATTTTCCTGGGCGGCACGCTGTCTTACGGGCAGCGGCGGGCAGAAAAACTGGGACTTGTCCTGCTGGACGCCGATCAGGGCTGGACAAGCCCGCGCGATTTGCTGTTTTTTGGTCTGGCGGCGCTGATTTTTATCGCCCCGGCACTGGCGCTGCCCGTACCGCTTGGCACGGACGCGCAGGGCTTCGGCTACCTGGGGCTGCTGGCGCGGCTGGGCGGCGGCTTCCAATCGCTCGCGCCCTGGCATCCCGAAATCAGCTACCTTTATTCGCCCGGTTTCCCCCTGCTGATCGCTTACCTCAGCCAGCAGCTCGGCCAGGGGATGCACACCATCCAATTCAGTGTGGCGGCGGTGCTGGGGGTGCTGCTGGTATGGCTGGCCTACGACCTGGGGTCGGAGATACGCGACAAACGCCTGGGGCGGGCGATGGCGATCACCATGTTGGGCAGCCTGGGGCTGTACACGGCCTTCCTGGACTCGCACTTCACGACGCTGCTGGGGCTGGTTTTTGCGCTGGCCTGCATCACCTACGCGCTGCGCTACCAGCGCGACCGCCGCTGGCCGGACGCGGTGGCCGCCGGGCTGATGCTCGGCGCGGTGGTGCTGTCCCACCCGGACACAACTATCATCCTGGGCTTGGGATACGTTCCCTGGCTGCTGACGATGTGGTTCGGCAAACCACGCCCCACCCTGCGCGTGACGCTTGTCCTGACGATAGGCGTGCCGCTGCTGGCCGCGCTGGCGATTTCGCCCTGGTTATGGAACATCCGGGAACTGCTCGGCGCGGATATTCAATCGCCGTTCGAGCGCAGCCCCGACTACTGGCGGATGATGATTTTTTATCATGGCGTGTGGGTCGTGCCGGCTGCTTTCGTTGGCGCGGTGGCCGGCCTGCGCGGGCGTAACCAGGCGGCTATCCTGTCGGTCGGCTGGCTGGCGCTGGCGCTGGACTTTTCCACCCTGGGGCTGCTGGAGCGGCTCGTCCCCTGGCTGGTCGCGCCGGTGCTGCGGTACGATTATCCTTTCAGCATCGCCTGGCACGGGCCGATCATCCCCTACAGCATCCTGGGCGGGATGGGGCTGCTGTGGGTCTGGGATCGCTGGTTCGAGCCGCGCCTGGGCGCGCGTCTGCATCGCGGCGCGTATGCCCTGCTGGGCGGCCTGATCGTCATTGGGCTGCTGGCGCTGGTTTTCAACCGGCAGCTGCTCGACTTCAGCAAAGGGCGGCTGGGTATTCATGGCGCGTTTTCGTCCCAGGCGGACGTGCAGGCGATGGAATGGCTGCGCGACAATACGCCGCCGGATGCGCGCGTGTTAAACTTCCCCGGCACGCTCAAGGACAACTCGCACGAAAGCGACTGGGTGCCGGTCATCAGCGAGCGGGACAGCATATACTACCGCTGGCAGCCGTTTTTCCGGGGCAGCGAGGCCAGCCTGGCCGAACAGGAACAGATGCGCGCCTTCTGGCAGAACCCGGCAGACCCGGCCAACGCCGACCT
Source organism: Anaerolineae bacterium (assembly GCA_026645945.1). GTDB lineage: Bacteria > Chloroflexota > Anaerolineae > Aggregatilineales > Phototrophicaceae > CFX2. Next base: position 24,747 of record JAPKMO010000023.1, on the reverse strand, counting down.
GCTGCGCGAGGCCGGTATCGGCTATGTGATTGTGCCGCAGATCGTGACCAACCCGGCCAGCATCGAAAGCCTGTTCCGCTGGGCCAGGCCGTTCGCCGCCGACATCGAAATGCGTTCCAGCGTGGCGGACGCGCCCTACCTGCGGCAGGTGTTCGAGGCCGACGGCGCGCTGGTTTATGAAGTACTGCCGGGCGGATGAGGGTAGGGTAATCGCTTCAAAAGCATTCGGGTCAACCACCATAGCCGTGATGGCGATCAGACCCCCTCTAAATCTCCCCCGAATTCGGGGGAGACTTTGCTGCTGGCGTGATTAAGCCCTCGCCCTGAATTCGGCGAGCCGAATGGGGACGTATGTCCCCCCTGAGCGCGAGGGAGTTTGGGAGTGGGATCAAAAGGCGAAAGCCTACTTATTGAGACGAAGTATCTTCATGCGATTGCCCTGGTATTCATCCGGGCGCGTTCGCACAAAACGCTTTAATTCAGGTACAATAGGCGCACTTAAACGAGTTCATCTCCATGCCAGACGATAACACCCTGCATCCTGACGAGCCGCGCTGGGACGATAACCCCGACAACATCGAAGTGCCGCCTTCGGTGACGTTTATGGAGATCATGCGCCAGGCAGCGGCCAAATCTGCCAAACCCGCCTCCGATTCGGCGGAACAGCTTTTCCGGCGGCCCGTCCGGCCCGCGCCTTTCCCCGAACCGGCGGAGGAGGAGGTTGCCGCTTCGCCCGGCGCGCCCAAACCCGACTCGCCGGCGCAGTCCGCCCGCGAAGCCGCCATCGAAGAACAGCGCATCCGGCGCATCAAACGGCGCAAGGCGCGCCGCCGCCGTCACACGGTCGGCGTCCTGGGCGGCATCTTCCGCACTTTTCTGGTGGTGACGGTGGCCGCCGGGCTGCTGGCGACCATCTTCACCTGGTGGACGCCTTCGGGGTTTTTGACCGATGAAGTTAAGCTGGAACTGAGCATCGCCCAGGCCACCAGCCAGATGACGGTCGTGCCGACCGGCCTGCCGACCCCCAACTGGCTGCGGCGAATCGGCATCGTCTCCGGGCATCGCGGGCCGCAGGTCCCGCCCGACCCCGGCGCGGTCTGCCCGGATGGCCTGACGGAAGCCGAAATCAACTTCGCCGTCGCGCAGCAGGTGGTGCGCTACCTCAGCGCGCAGGGTTACGCGGTAGACCTGCTGGACGAATTCGACCCCCGGCTGGATAATTATCAGGCGGCGGCGCTGGTGTCCATCCACGCCAACACCTGCCAGGAATGGCCGGGCGAAGTCGTCTCCGGCTTTTTGATCGCGGCGGCGGCGGCCCGGCGCGCATCCGGCGGCAGCGACGAAACCCTGGTCAACTGCATCGCGCGGTATTACCAGCAGGCCAGCGGCTTGCAGCGCCGCGAAGGGCTGACGGTGGATATGACCGATTACCATACCTTCCGCGAAATTCACCCCTCCACCCCGGCGGCGATTATCGAACTGGGCTTTATGCTGGCCGACCGGCCCATCCTCACCGGCCAGCAGGAACGGCTGGCGCGCAGCATCACCGACGGCATCCTGTGTTTTCTGGAACCTAACCATCCGCCGCCAACTTATGTGCCAGGAGCATAACATGGTGAGCCGAGAACTGGTGCTGTATTCACGCTCGCTGGGCTGCCCATTTATCACCGTCGTCAAACAGGTGTTGGGCGATTACGGCCTGCCCTACCGCGAAATCCTGATTGACCAGAACGAACTGGCCCGCCAGCGCGTATTACAATGGACGGGATTTTTATCCGTGCCGACGCTGGTGATTGCCGACGCCGGCTCCGATCTGCCTTATCGTGACCCGTCGCCGCTGCCCGCCGGCACCAGCCCGCGCGGCATTCATCGCGGCTCGATGATTACCGAACCCAGCGCCGACCAGTTGGCGGCCTGGTTGGCCCAAAACGGTTTTATCCAGGAATCCGATCTGGAATGAGGAAAACGGCATGGTTTTTGAAGCAAAAACGACATCGGTGGATGGTCTGACGATTCAATATTGGGAAGGCGGCCAGGGCAACGGGCGCACGCTGCTGCTTGTACACGGCGGCCTGGGTGACGCCAGCCAGCATTGGGGGCCGATTGCCCCGCTGCTGACCGAGGAATTTCATATCCTGGCCCCCAACCTGCCGGGATTCGGCGGCAGCCAGGCGCTGCCGGTAAAGCGGACGAATGTTTTAATGCACTGGCTCAGGGGTTTCCTGGACAATCTGGGGCTGGATCAGGCGGTCGTCGTCGGCAACTCTCTGGGCGGTTTGATCGCCCGGCTGTTCGCCGCTAATAATCCCCAGCTCGTGCCGGCTGTCATCCTGCTGAACGGCGGCGCTGTCCCGGATTTTCCGCCTTTGATGCGTATTCTGGAGCGCGTGCCAGGGGTGTCGCACCTGCTGTTTACGCAGGTGACGCGCGCATCGCTCACGCCGGCCAGCCTGCGCGCCATGCTGTACGTCGAGGACATCCTGACCGACGACTTTTTACGCGGGGTGCGCGCTGCCGCGCCCGGCTTTTCCGGCCTGCTGAGGATGATCGTCGCCAGCCCGCCCCAGCAGCAGCAAACCCCGCTGGTGCCGACGCTGATTTTGTGGGGTGCCAACGACCAGGTGGCGACTCTGGCCGGAGCGGAAGTCATTAAAGACAGCATTCCCGGCGCGATATTGACGGAAATCGCCGACTGCGGGCATATGCCGCAGCTCGAAACACCGGACGTGTTTGCATGGCAGGTGAGCAACTTCCTGAAAAAACTCAGCCGTCCACAGCGCGACGACCTGCCGGGCGCGGGGATTCTGCCCCCCTACCCTGGATAAAGCCTCCGGGTGCTGTTATAATGCGCGCCGTTGGGAGAGGTAGCGTAGTGGCCTAACGCGCTCGCCTGGAACGCGAGTAGGGGTAACACCCTCGTGGGTTCGAATCCCACCCTCTCCGCAGAGCGAAAAATCTTCACCAGGAGCGCAGCGTGCTGCGCTTTTCTGTTTGACTGCGCCGCGAATTCCCTCATCCAAAGGCAGGTGTTTTATGCTGCGTAACCTTCAACAGTCGAGCCGCCGCCAGCGGGTGCTGGTTTTTGTGCTGCTGTTCGGCGGCGGCATCCTGGCGCTGCTGGCGATCAGCGCGGCGCTGATCCTCGGCGCGCTTAATTCTGCCCCGCGCACTGCCGCTTCGGCGCTGGTTGAAGGGCTGATCGTGCGCGAATTTGCCGCCCTGCCCGGCGAGGATGGGTATCCGGCTTTTGTGGCCGCCGCGCCGGACGGCACGATCTACACCGCCAGCTACAAAACCGGCGCGGTTTACCGGATCAGCCCCGATGCAGCCGTGACCGAAATCCCCGCCACGCGGGACGCCATCGGCGCGGCGGCGGGGCTGGCCCTCACGCCTGATGGGCGGCTGCTGGTGGTTGACCATGTGGACTCCGACATTCGCACTTCGGGCGGCGGCATCAAACAACTGCTGCCGGACGGTCAAATAAGCGACTTCGCCGCCATCCCGGACGAACGCGGTTTCGTGCTGCCGTTTGATATTACGCTGGATGGGCGGGGTTACGTTTACGTCAGCGACCGGGGGCGCGATGAAGTCTGGCGTTTTAATCCTGACGGCAGCGGCGGCCTAGCCTGGTGGTCGCCGCCGGGGGAAGCCGGGGGCGCATTGGGTTACGAACCCGGCGGGCTGGCCTACGACCCGGCGCGCGATGCGCTGCTGGTCGCCGACGGCGCGCTGAACATCATCTACCGCGTTTTAGTGGCCGACGGCACAACCGAAATGCTCTACCGGCACACCAGCCAGGCAGACGCGCCCGGCTTCGGCGGCCTGACGGTGACGCCAGGTGGGACGATTTATGCGGCTGCGCTCGGCCTTAACCGCGTCCTGCGGCTGGACAGCGGCCAGCTGACGCCTGTCGCCGGGAACTTTCGCGGCGCAAGCGACGTGACCTATGCCGCCCCTGGACGGCTGTTCGTCACCAACTTCGACCAGCGTTCGCTGGCGTTTACGCTGGAGCGCCCGCGCCTGCCCTTCGCGCTAGACGTGATCGAGCCGGGCGAAGGCCGGTCAGGGCTGTAGGGGCGGGCGGCCCAACGTGGCCGCCCTTTATGCAGACACCCCTACAATCATTCGCCTAAAACTGGCACACCAGCCGGAAGCCCCGCATATCCGACCGGATGTCGGGACTCCAACTGCTGCGGGTTGTAACACGGAAAAAGCTCATCACATCATCGAACCACGAGCCGCCGCGCAGCACGCGCACATCGTCGCCGCGCGGGTCGTTCACGCCGGTTCCCCAACTCGTCAGGCACCATTCCCACACATTGCCCGTCATATCCACCACGCCAAAAGGACTGTCGCCCTTACCGGCATATTCGGTCACGGACGAGGGGCCGATGCTGTTTTTTTCGAGATTATTTTTGCACCGGCTTGCGTCCCAGGCATTCCCCCAGGCAAATACCCGGCCGTCGTCGCCCTGCGCCGCCCGCTGCCACTGCTGTTCCGTCGGCAGGCTGATGGATAAGGACGCGCCAGAGCGTATCCGCACCGTTTCCATCAGCCAGCGGCAGAAAGCCGCCGACTCATACCAGGTGATATGCGTTCGCGGATGGTCGCCGCCGCCATAGGGCGGGCGCACCGGGTTTTCGTTTTCCGCCCGCCACTCGTAAGCGGCAGACGAATACACCCACCAGATCGGGTCACGATAACCGTCCGGCGCATCCACAAAAGCCTGGTACTGGGCCGCCGTCACCGGGTATTTACTGATGGCGAACGGCGCGACATCGAAGGTGGTGTTTTGCGCCAGATAACCGCCCTTGTGATCGAGCGTCACCTGTCCGCCAGGCACAAACACCCACTCAAAAGGCGCGGGCAGAACCGCCGCCACATCCGGCAGCGCGTTACGCTGGCTCTCGATATACGTGTTCAAGGCTTCTCCACCAGATATAAAAACCCTTCTAACCCATTATAAATCTTTGTAAGCCCTTTTCAACCCTCATTTCAGAGCAATTGCATATAAACGGTATAAGTGTTCTCAATCTGCTTCTCGACCCCCTCCGTCCCTTCGGGACACCTCCTCCGTATACTAGGGGAGGATGAACGCTTGCGTGTCTCATCCCCCTCCCCGTATACGGGGAGGGTCGGGGAGGGGTCTGAAAGGGCCATGAACCGATTAAGATTTGATGTGCAATCGCCCTTACCCTCATTTCCGGTTTCCCAACCGCCGCCAATTGGGGCAAACTGCCCGTATCGTTCGGTTGGGCAAAGCCGCCGCCCGCATTACAATAGAAAGTCGCAAATACAAACGCCCTGGGGAATTTATAACAACACCGAAAAGGACGCTTTATGCGAAAAAAAGTCATCTTAATCACCGGCGCGAACGGCGAGGTCGGACACGGGTTGATCCACCAGCTTTCCGGCATGGCGGATATGCCGCCGGTCATCGTGCTGGACATTCGCGGGCTGGATGACCACATGCGCCCGCGCGTCTATGAAACCATCGTGGGCGACATCCTGGACACCGCCCTGCTAGAAACGCTGATTAACGAATACGAAATCGAGACGGTTTACCATCTGGCCGCCCTGCTTTCCACCCATTCGGAGTTTAACCCCGAAGTAGCGCACCGGGTCAACGTCCAGGGGACGGTCAACCTGCTGCGGATGGCGACCGAACAATCGCACCTGCGCGGGCAAACGGTGAAGTTCATTTTCCCCAGTTCCATCGCCGTTTACGGCCTGCCGGACCTGCCCACCAAAGCCGCCGCCGGCGCGATCAGCGAAGAACAGTTTTTGAACCCCACCACCATGTACGGCTGCAACAAACTGTACTGCGAACACCTGGGGCGTTATTATGCTTTCCACTACCGGCAGTTGGCCGTCACCGACGAACTATACCGGGTGGACTTTCGCGCCGTGCGTTTCCCCGGCCTTATCAGCGCGCTGACGCTGCCCACCGGTGGAACCAGCGATTACGCACCGGAGATGCTGCACGCCGCCGCACAGGGCAAACCGTATGCCTGTTTCGTGCGCGAGGACACGCGCATCCCCTTTATGGCGATGCCGGATGCCATCACGGCGCTGCTGGCGCTGGCGAACGCGCCCACCGAACACCTGTCTCAGCGGGTGTACAACGTCACCAGCTTCAGCCCCACTGCCGCCGAAATCCGCGATCTGACGCTTTCGACCTTTTCCGGCGCGCACATCACCTTCCAGCCGCATATGAAGCGGCAGGCGATTGTTGACTCCTGGCCCGCCGACCTGGACGACTCGGCGGCGCGGCGCGATTGGGGCTGGCAGCCGAAGTACGACCTGCGCGCGGCCTTTGACGAGTATCTGATTCCGACAATTGCGAAACGTTATGGGTGATGCCGCGCCTGTAGGAAAAATTTAACGCTGCGCGCTGCCCGCCGCCTGCCCGGCAAAATCGGCCATCTGGCCGGGGGAGCGTATCGGCAGCATAAAGCTGAAGGTGCTGCCCCGGTTCACCTGGCTCTGGACGATCAGCCGCCCGCCGTGCGCTTCGACCAGAAAGCGCGAGATCGGCAGCCCCAGCCCCGTGCCTTCGATGCCCAGATGGCGGGCGCGCGCGCCGCGCTCGAACGGCTCGAATAACTTTTCGATTTCCTCCGGCGGGATGCCGATACCTGTGTCGGTGACGGAAAATTCGATCTGGTCATCCAGCAGCCGCACCGTCAGGTTGATCTGGCCTTCCGGTGTGAACTTGACGGCGTTGCTCAACAGGTTGGTCAGCACCTGCCGCACCCGCCGGGCGTCCATCGGGATGGCCGGCAGGCCGTCCGGGATGTGCGCCTGGAGGATGATCTGGCCGCCGCGCGCTTCGATCAGCATCATGGCGGAGTCGAGCGCGTCCTCCAGCACCGGGTAAAGATCGGCGGGCTGGATGAACAAACGCATCTCACCGGCTTCGATTTTGCTGGCATCCAGCAGGTCGTTAATGAGGTACAGCAGGTGTTCGGCGCTGCGGATGGCCTGGTCAAGCCGTTCGCGCTGCTCCTCGTTAACCGGCCCGAACTCCCCGATACGCATAAAGTCCATATTGTTGATGATGAGGTTCAGCGGCGTGCGGAGTTCATGGGTGACACTGGCGAGGAAGCGCGTTTTAACGCTGCTGGCGCGTTCGGCGGCTTGAACGGCCTCCTCGCGCTGGACGAATAACTGGGCATTCCGCACCACCGGCGAAACCAGGTTGGCGAACAGCGTCAGCAAACGCCGGTCACGTTCGGCAAAAGGCGGGTCGTCGGCAGCCCGCCCCACCAGCGCCACGCCGATGATTTTGTTGTAAAACGTCAGCGGCACAGCCATCACCTGCGCCGTATCCGGGCTGACCCAATCAGCCGCGCAGCGCCCCGGCCAGCCGGCGTAATCCTCGATCACCAGCAGGCAGTTTTCCTGGATCACCTGGCCGATCAGCCCTTCCTGGCTGCCGATGGTCGTGCCGGGCAGTATCCGGTCGGAGGTTGCGTCTACCAGCCGCAGCCGCTCGCCGTCTGGCTCGACCAGCCAGACCGCGCCGTAGCGCGTTTTAAGCAGTTCCAGGATGTTCTGGTTGAGATGCCGCAGCAGCGCCTCCAACTGGTAATCGCCGACAACCGACAGCGAGGCGTCGTACACGGCGCGCAGTTCGGCGGCACTGGCCTGGGCTTCCCGCCGGGCGATTTCAAGCTCCTGGGTGCGCTGTTCGACACGCTTTTCGAGCGTCTGGCTCCACAGCGAAAGCTGGCGATAGGAATGTTCCAGGTTGCGTTTCATGTCCTCCATCGCGCCGGCCAGCCGCCCAATTTCATCCTGCCGCTGCCGGAACCCGATCTCATAACGCAGATCGCCCGCGCCGATTCCCTGGGCGGCATCGCCCAGGGTCAGCAGCGGCTCCGTCACCACCCTGCCGATATACACATGCACAATGGCGGCCAGCCCCACCAACCCGGCCAGCGTGATGACGGCAACCTGCAAAATGGCGCGGTCGTAGGGCTGGTGCAGCGCGCCGGCAGGCAAAACGCTGATGAGCTGCCAGCCGGTCTGCGGTAGCAGGCTGATAATGACGGCAGAAGTGCGTCCGCCGCCCACATCGGCTACCATCAGGCCGCCATCCGCCCGCAGGCCGGCGCGAAAACTTTCGATTTCCGGCAAACGCAGCAGGCCGTCCGGCAGCACGCCCGGCACGACACCGCCCGGCAGATTGTCGGCCATCACCAGTTCATCGCGCCCGTTCAGCAGCAGGCTGTACCCATCGCGGTTTTCCAGGTTCACGGTCGCCCGCACGACCGCCTGCAGACGGCTGACCGGCACATCGGCCCACACCACCCCGGCCAGTTCCCCAGCAGCCGACCCGAACGGCACGGCATAGGAGACGACCGCTTCGGTTTCGTTGGCGTCAAAAGCGCGGTCCGGGCCGTGCCAGCGTTCCAAGCCGTCTCGCAGCGGCTCCAGGAACCAGCTTGACGGGGGCAGCGTGCCGCTGATGGCGCGCAGCATCGGCGCGAAGGTGGAGCCGACTTCCGGGGCGTTGACGATCAAAGTCTGGTGCGTATCGCGGAAAGGGCCGTAGACATTCAGGCGGTGAATCAAACGCCCGGCTTCCGACAGATAGCTGGTCGCCATTGCCCGCGCCTGCGAAACCGGCAGCACCGCCTGGTCGTTCAGTGCCGCTGCAAATGCCTGCGTCGAGGCCACAACGAACTGAAGTTCGGCGTCCAGCGCGTTCGCCATCATCTGGTTGTGGCGCACCAGGGCGGTTTCGGTCTGGGCGCGCAGCGCGGCGGCGTTCGCGTTGAGGGCGATCATCGCCACCGCCGCGACCATCAACACGCAAATACCAACGATGATAAGTACAAGCTGCCGGCGCAGCCCCCATTCAGAATGAGTCCACATAAACCCTCTTTCGCCATACTTCTCATTTTAATGAAAATAAAAATTCGCTTGTCCTGGGGCGATTTATTTTTGGTTTATTTCTGGTGCGAATATTTTTCTATCTACCGCCCTTTTTAGGCCGGGGCTGGCATTGTATAATGCGAGGGGTAGCGATTCGGAGTCCGACTTGCCGATTTTGAAAGAAGGCCAACTGGACATCATCAGCCACAGCGCCGAACAAACGCTGCGTTTTGGCGCGCGCCTGGGGACGCTGCTGCTGCCCGGCGATGTGATCTGTCTGGCGGGCGATATGGGCGCGGGAAAGACGGTTTTTGCTGCCGGCATTGGCAGGGGCTGGGGCGTTGAACAGCCGCTCACCAGCCCGACCTTTAACCTGGTTCACGAACATACCCGCCGCGCGGACTCGCAGCGCCTGTTCCACCTGGACTGTTACCGGCTGAACAGCGCCGCCGAAATCGAAGCCATCGGTTTTGAGGACATCCTGAACGGGCGCGGGCCGGTCATCATTGAGTGGCCGGAACGTATCAGCGCCGCGCTGCCCCGCCAGCGGCTGTGGGTGGAACTGCGTATCCTGGAACCAACGCGGCGCAATCTGGTTTTTGTGGGCAGCGGCAAACGCGCCGAAACATTGATCGCCAGTTTTCGAGAACTGACTTTTGGAATTTAGATAAACCGCATGTTACTGGCAATTGACACCGCCACGCAGATTATGAGCCTGGCGCTGCACGATGGGCGCAAGCTGCTGGCCGAACAAACCTGGCACACCTTCAACAACCACACCGTCGAACTCGCGCCGGCCATCCAGGCTTTGCTCGACCGCTGCGGCGTCGAGCTAAAGGCGCTGGACGCGCTGGCCGTTTCCATCGGGCCGGGTTCGTATTCCGGGCTGCGGGTGGGGGTGGCGCTGGCGAAAGGGCTGGCGGCGGCCAATAACCTGCCGCTGGTAGGCATTTCCACCCTGGACACCATCGCCGCCGGGCAGCCGTATTACCAGGGTGGGCTGCTGGTGGTGGTACAGGCCGGGCGTGGGCGTATCATCGTGGCGCGCTACCAGTGGCGCAAAGGCCGCTGGGGCAGCCGGGGCGAGCCGGCATTGATGGACTGGGAAACGCTGTTCGCCAGCATTGACGGCGCGGCTTACCTGACCGGCGAAATCAACGAGGACGGCCACACCGCTTTAGAGTCCGCCCAGGCCCAGGACGTGCCGGTTTCGCTGGTTCCGTCGGCCTACCGGCTGCGCCGCGCCGGCTTTCTGGCGGAAGAAGCGTTAGCCCGTCTTAAAACCGACCCAAAGGGTTTTTCGGCGGCCAAGCTGATGCCCATCTACATCAAAACCCAGGATTCGCCCGAACCATGAACCTGACCCTCCGCTATATGACCCTCCAGGATGTGCCGCAGGTGGTTTACATTGACCGGCTGGCTTTCGACCTGCCCTGGTCGGAACGCTCTTACGCCTATGAAATCAGCGAGTCCACCTACAGTTATATGGTGGTGCTGGAAGCTGAAACTCCGGTGCAGGCGGCGCGCGGCTGGCGGCGCTGGCTGCCGCTGAACGGGCGCTCGATGGGACAACCGCGCATCGTTGGTTACGGCGGGCTGTGGCACATTATGAGCGAGGCGCACATCAGCACGATAGCCGTTCACCCGGACTATCGTGGGCGCGGCTGGGGCGAAATCCTGCTGGCGGCAATGGTGCAGCGAGCGGTAGTGCTGGCCGCCGGATTCGTGGCTCTGGAAGTGCGCGTCAGCAATACCAAAGCGCAGAACCTCTACCACAAGTATAATTTTGAGACGGTCGGCACGAAGTCCCATTATTACCGCAACAACAATGAGGACGCCTACGATATGCGCCTGCCGCTGACCGCCGCCAACCGGCAGCGCACCGGCGAGCGTTTCCTGGCGCTCCAGACCCACCACACCTTCGCCGACCTGTACACCGCCCACGAACCGCCCCGCGCGCAGCAGCCGGGCAAAATGGCTTGATAACCCACCATGCGTATCCTGCTTGTGACTTCGTATTTTGAACCCGACCAGGGCGCGGCGTCTATCATTCTGACGCGCCTGGCAAGAAAACTACTCCAGCGCGGCCATCAGGTCACGGTCTTAACCACCCTGCCCAACTACCCGCACGGGCGCATCCTGGACGGCTACCGGGGAAAATTTCAGGTCATCGAAAACCGGGACGGAATCCGGGTCATCCAGACGTGGCTGTGGGCTACCCACAGCCCGAAAATCAGCCGGAAGTTCATCAGCCAGATCAGCTTCGCGCTGACGGCAGGGCTGCGCGGCCTGGGTATCCCACGACCGGATGTCATGCTGGTGGAAGCACAGCCGATTTTTACCAACCTGGCCGGGACATTGTTGAGCCGCATCAAACACGTGCCTTACGTACTAGATGTCCATGATCTGTGGCCGGATCATCTGCTGTCGGTAGGGGCGCTTACGGAAACGCACCCCATCTACCGGGCGGCACGCCTGCTGGTGGACGCCACCTATCGCAGCGCTGCGGGCATCATCACCCTGACACCGTACCTGGAAAAAGTGATCCAGGGATACATCGGCCCGACGGATAAAACCCGCACCATCTACAGCGGGGTTGATCTGTCGCGCTTTAAACCCGGTATGGATGGGGCAACTTTCCGCCAGAGATACGGATTGGGTAATAAAAAACTGGTAGCCTATATCGGCACATTAGGTACTGCTTACGACTGCCTGACAATGCTCGAAACAGCTAAACGCTTTGTTGAACGCGAAGATGTGTGTTTCGCCATCATCGGCACCGGCACGCAGCAGCAAATCGTTCGGGAACGGTTGGCGCGCGGCGACCTGCCCAATGTGCGCTGGATTGAGTGGGTAGACTACAATGACATCGGGCAGGTATGGGCAGCCACGCATATAGCCTACTGGGCGCTGCACAATCATCCTCTCCATCGAGGTGCGGTCGGCACCAAGTTATACGAAGCTTTTGCGAGCGGCGTGCCGGTGGCGGTGGCGCTGGAAGGTGTCGTAGCCGACATTCTACGTGAAAGCGGCGGCGGTTTGTCCGTACCATTCGGGGATGTCGAAGGGCTGGCGTCCGGCATCCAACGTCTGCTGGATGACGAGGATTTTTATCGCCGGTGCAGCCAGGCCGGGCGCGCTTATGCCGAACGCCACTTTGACGCGGAACAAGCTGCCGCGCGGTACGAGGCGGTTCTCTTAGACGCTGCCGGTCAGAGCTGATCGGCTGACCACGCGGCCAGAACATCCACAATGCGCGCGCCGGCCTGACCGTCCCACAGCGGCGGGCGCTGGCCGGTTTTCCACGCGCCATCCATAATTATCCGCACGCTGTCCTCGATTTTGACGGCATCCGTGCCGACCAGCCGGTTCGTGCCGGATTCCAGCGTCACCGGCAGTTCGGTTGTCTCGCGCAGCGTTAAACACGGCACATTCAGCATGGTGGTTTCCTGCTGCACGCCGCCGGAATCGGTCAGCACCAGGCGCGCTTTCGCCAGCAGCCCCAAAAACGCCAGATATGGCAGCGGCTCGACCAGCATCAGATTGGCTGGCAGCCGCAGACGCCACTCGTCCAGGCGGGCGCGGGTGCGCGGATGCACCGGGAACAACAGCGGCAGGCGCGCCGTCACACTGGACAGCGCCGCCATCAGCGGCTCAAATACGTCCCGGTCATCCACATTGGCCGGGCGGTGCAGCGTCAGCAGCGCATAAGCGCCGGGTGTGAGGCCGAAATCCATCCAGGGCGCGCGCTCGACGGCCACCGCCGCGTGTTTGAGCAGCGTATCGGCCATGCAGTTGCCCACCAGGTGAATTTTTTCCGCCGCCACGCCTTCGCGCAGCAGGTTATCCACCCCGGTCTGCTCGGTGACAAGCAGCAGCGTGGACAGATGATCGGTCAGCACGCGGTTGATCTCCTCCGGCATGGATTGGTCGAACGAGCGCAGGCCGGCCTCGACGTGCGCCACCGGGATATGCAGCTTGGCTGCCACCAGCGCCGCCGCCAGCGTCGAGTTCACATCCCCCACCACGATCACCAGTCCGGGACGGTGTTCCCGGCACACCTCCTCGAACGCCATCATGATGCGCGCCGTCTGCCGCGCGTGCGTGTCCGAGCCGATCTCCAGGTCAACATCCGGCCTGGGCAGCCCCAGTTCGTCGAAAAAAATCCGCGACATATTGGCGTCGTAGTGCTGGCCGGTATGCACCAGGATTTGCGGCATCCGGCGTTTTTGCAGTTCGTCCACAATCGGCGCGATCTTCATGAAGTTCGGGCGCGCGCCGACCACGTTACAGATGAGCATGAGCGTATCCATCTCCCATTTTGAGCGCCGCCCCATTATATCCTTAACTGGACAGCGGTCAGCAAGCATACGATAATATGGCCGAACCAAAAGCGAGAAAAGCATGAGCAGCTCAACACACAAAAACGTTTTGATGATCGTCAATACGCATGTTTACGACGACCCGCGAGTCATCAACGAGGGTGTTTCGCTGGCGGATGCGGGTTATCGCGTGAGCATCATCGGCGCGGCGCGGAAGCCGCAGGGCGGCCTGCCCACCCGCGGCGAACAGCGCGGCCTGACTATTCTGCTTGCGCCGATGGTAACGACTCGAAAACCGCTGCGCCTGCTTCGAGCATTTGCCGACCTGCTGCGCGGGCATCTGGGTGATGTAACACCCCCTCCACCATCCCGCACCACTAATGCCGTCTCAATGCTGTTTTTTAACCTGTGGGTTTTACGTTTAGGGCTAAGAATGCCTGCCGACATCGTTCACTGCCACGACCTGTCGCCCCTGCCCAGCGCCTGGCTGCTGGCAAAACTCAAACGCACCCCCTTGATTTATGACTCGCATGAAGACCATGCCGCGCTGTACGACGGCAGAAAGGGCGAGATGACGGCGCGCCTGGAAAGATTGTTCATCCGCAAGCCGGATGCCGTCATCACACCAAGCGAACTGCTGGCGAAAGAACTGCGCGCGCGGGGCGCGCGGCAGGTCGTCATCGTCGGCAACTGGAAACGTCTCGATACATACGATACGATTGATCCGGCGCGCCTGGAAGCCGAACGCCGGCGGCTGTATCTGAACGGCCAGACGTTAAAAATCGCCTACCTGGGCGCGCTCAACGGCGAGCGCCATATCGCAGAGCTGCTGCAAGCGGTTGAGAAAACGCGAGAAGTGACACTGCTGATCGGCGGAAATGGGGTGGAAGCCCAACTGGTGGAGGCCGCCGCGCAGCGTGCCCCCAATATCCACTGGTTGGGTTGGGTTGACAGTGGCGATGTGCCGGTTTATACCCTGCTGGCGGATGTGGTGTACTACTGCCTGAACCCGGCGATGTGCTTGCAGGCCGGCGTATCGTCGCCCAACAAACTTTACGAGGCATTCGCCGCCGGAAAAGCCCTGATCGCGCGGCGTGGCACGGGGGATACCAGCACCATCCTGGAAAAAATCCCCGCCGGCATCCTGCTGGATGACGTGACGCCGGATATACTGCAAGAGGTTTTCAGCCGGCTTCAGGATCAGGAAACGCTGAAGCAGATGCAGCAGGCCGCCTGGCAGGCGCGCGCCATCTATAATTGGGCCGCAGCCGAGAAACATTTGCACGCCTTGTATGCTCAACTTCTAGGCGAACACCAGGAAAACACTGATGGCAGCTGAATCCAGACATTACGAAAACCCCAACCTGTGGACGGAGGCTACCTTCGCCTCCAGCCGCGAACAGCAGCGGCTGAGCATCACCGCCGGGTTTATCCCCAACGAGGCGCGCTCCCTGCTGGATGTAGGAACCGGCAACGGCGCGTTCCTGGCCCTGCTGGAAGCGCGCCAGACGCCCGTATCGCTGATGGGGCTGGAGCGGTCGCAGGCGGCCATCGAGGCGGCAGTGTGCCGGGCAGAAATCCGCGCCGGTTCGCTGGACGCCCTGCCCTGGCAAGACCGCGCTTTTGACGTGGTATCCGCCCTGGAGGTGATCGAGCATCTGCCTTACGGGTTTTACGAGCGGTCGCTGCGCGAAATCGAACGGGTCGCCGGGCGGCATATCCTGGTTTCCGTCCCGTACCGCGAAAAGCGGCGTTTTACCCCCTGCCCATACTGCGGCTGCCGGTTTCATGTCAACTACCATATGCGCTCGTTTGATGAACGCAGCCTGGCCGCCATCTTTCAGGATTTCGATCTGGCGCGTTCCCAGATCGTATACATAGACGATTATATCACCGCGCCGGTTTTGCGAACCGCCTACCGCATCCTGGGAAAAAACCGGCAGTTCCCGGCGTCGGCAGTCTGTCCGCAGTGCGGCTTCAGCGGCAGCAGCCCGGAGAACACAACCTTATCCGGCGCGCTGGCGCGGGCGCGCGCCGGGCTGCGGGATAAAATTAAAAACCGGCTGCCCACCTACAAACGCGCGCAGTGGATTGTCGCGCTGTACCGGCGAAAGAGCGCCTAGTACATAAACCAGCTTAATTTGCACACTGGCAGTGGGCTTAAGCGGACAGTGGGCTTAAGCGGACAGTGGGCTTAAGCGGACAGTGGGCTTAAGCCCACTGTCACTAGAATAACGGCACAACCTCGAAAAATCCCGTCAGGTCGTCCAGCAGCGCGTCCGGCGCGGCGGCACTTAACACCTCGCGGCTGCTGAAACCGGTCAGCACGGCGACCGCCTGCGCGCCCAGGGCGCGGGCGCAGGCCACGTCCGCCGGCGTATCCCCCACGATGACCACCTGTTCCGGCGCAATCGGGCGCTGAAACCAGCGCCGCGCGCGTTCCAGCGCCAGGAACGCCAGTTGATTACGGTCGGCGGACTCGCTGCCATACGCGCCGACGGCAAACCAGGCCGGGTCAAAGCCGGCAGCGCGGAGTTTGATAGGCGCAATGCTGGACACATTGCCGGTCAGCAGGCCCAGCGGCAGGCCGCGCCGCCGCAGTTCCGCCACCACTTCCAGCGCACCGGGACACGCCTGCACCGGAAAATCGCCGATGATACGCGCCATGTGGCGGGCGGCGGCCTGTTCGTAAGCCGGCATCTGCTGGCCGATGCGCGCCTCGTCGTAACCGTGTGCGGCCAGCAGTTCGCACAACGTCTGCCAGTCGGTTTTGCCACCGAAGTGATGCCCGTTGATGTCGCCGGTTGTGCCGAACACCTCCAGCATGGCGCGGCGGGTGGTTTCCCGCCCCACGCCTTTGGGCAGCAGCAGCGTGCCGTCAATGTCAAACAGGATGAGCCGCATCAACCGATCCGTTTCGCCATGTAAATATCCGGTTTGCCGCGCCCGTTGGCGTCCGGCATCACGCCGATGATGGTATATCCGAGCTTCTGGTAGAACTCGTAAGGGTGGCCTTTGAGGTTGCGGATGTTCTGAATTTTGTCCCACAGGTCGGTGTACAGGTCGGCGTCCGCCAGCGTGGTCATACCGTCCACGTCGTCCGTCCCCAGGTGCAGAGTCAGGCCGCCGCGTTCCAGCACGCGCGTTTCCAGGTCGGCCACCAGCGCCCGCCCAATGCCCTGCCGCTGCAAAGCGGGCCGCACCGCCAGCGGGTGCAGTTCCCACACGTTGCCGTTGTATTCCGGCAGGCCGCCTATCCAGCCCACCACCGTCCCGCCCTCATCGAAGGCCGCACGGCAAATGTGCGCCGGGTCGAGCATCCCGCGCACTTCTTCCAGAGCGGAGTCCATGTCCGGCCAGCTTTCCGGCCAGTGTTCGCGGAACGCGACCGTCAGCAGTTCCGCCGCCTGCCTGATGGCGGTCTGATCGTCCGGGGAAAGGTCGGCGATTCGCAGGTTCACGGTTTAGCCCCCGCGTTTATGCTGCAAAAACCACTCGTACAGTTCTGGGTTGGCGTAGGTTTCTGTCCACGAGTCGTGATCGGCCTCCGGGTAAATGGTCAGCCGAACATCGCCGCCGCAGGCCTTCAGCGCCCGCACCATCCGGCGCGACTCCATCGGGCGCACGATGCGGTCTTTCGCGCCGTGAAAAGCCCACACCGGCACATTCTTCAACGCGCAGGCCGCGTCCGGGTCGCCACCGCCGCAGATGGGGGCGACCGCCGCAAACCGCTCTGGCCGCGCCATTGCTAGAAACCACGACCCGAAGCCGCCCATGCTCAGGCCGGTCAGGTACACGCGGTCGGGGTCAATACGCAGGTTTTCCAGCGCCTCGTCCAGCAGCGCATTGAGGGCATCCAGTTCGTGCGTCCAGTACGTACCGAGCGGACACTGCGGCGCGATCACGACAAAGGGCGACAGCAGCGCCGGCTGTTCCCCGGCCAGCCGCGCCAGGCCGTGTTTTTTAACCAGTTCAAGGTTGTCGCCGCGTTCACCCCGGCCATGCAGGAACAGGATCAGCGGCCACCGCCGCGCCGGGTCTTCACCATAACCGAGCGGCAGAAACAGCCAGTAATTCAGGCTCACCGTTTTAACAACCTGGCGTTCAAAAGACTGTGCCTGTAACGTCATTTTTTATTCCTTTGTTGATTGAAGCGGCAGCCAGAACCCAAACCGGCTGCCCTCGCCTTCCCGGCTTTCCACCCACACTTCACCCAGATGCCGCTCAATGGCCGTTTTGACCAGGTTCAGCCCCAGGCCGCTGCCTTCGACCTGTTCCGTACCCGGCTGCTTCGCCCGGTAAAAAGCCTCGAAAATGTGCGGCAGGTGTTCCTGGCCGAAGCCGACCCCGTTATCCTCCACCACGAAGTGAAAACGTCCGGCCTCGACATGGGCGCGGACGGCGATATGCCCGCCATCCGGCGTATATTTTATCGCGTTGCCGATCAGATTTTCCATCGCTTCCTGGATGAGCAGCGGGTCAGCCGTCAGCAGCTCCGTCCCGGCCTGCACATCGGCCTCAAGCTGCTGGTTTTTCTGGTCGGCAGGCCATATCATATTCTCAACCGCCAACCGCGCCAGTTCAGCCGGGTTGACTTGCTCGTGCAGTTCAAGCGGAGATAATCGTATCTGATCTATCCGCAGGATGGCGTCCAGCAGATTCAACATGCGCCCGGTGAACCGGCGAATCACGTCCAGGTACTGCGTCACGCGCGGCGAGGCGTCCGGCAGTTCGGCGGCGATCAGGTCGCAGTAGTTCATCACCAGCGCCAGCGGCGCGCGCAGATCATGAGACGCCAGCCGCAGCATCTCGTCTCGAAAGCGGCCCCGGTCGAGCAGATCGGTGATGTCGTGCAGTAAAACCACGCTGCCGCCATCCCAGGCCGACGCAACAACCGCCAGGTCGCGCTTGCGCCGCGCCGAATGCAGTTGGGCCGTCCAGGCGGAACGCTGATGGTGCAGGTCATCCAGGAAGTCCTGCAGGGGTGCAAAAACGCCGTCCAGCGCGGCCAGGCGCTCCAGACTCCAGCCGGTTGGGTCAGCATCCAAAAAACGCTGCGCCGCCGGGTTCGCCGCCCGCACGCGGCCCTCGCGGCTGAATACCAGCAGCGCATCCGGCACGGCCAGGAAAACCGCCGCCAGCCCATCATCAGGCACCAATTCGCGCGGTTCGTCACGATCTGACATAAGGAAAAATATCCTTAATTATCCCACTTCTGGATTATAGACCCTGAACCGCCTCGCCCGCCCTTAACGCTTCAGGCATAATAAAAAACGGGTGAGCCAGACTCACCCGGTAAAACCCCTTTAGAACCTATCCATAAACCGATTGATCTGATAGCAGAACAGTGGGCTTAAGCCCACTGTCTGGTGGGTTTACGGATAAACTCTTAATCAAAACCGGATATTCACAATGGAATCGGATGGCTCAACAATCCGGCCAGTAAATCTACGCTGGCCTGCACATCGTTGAGGTCTACCGTTTCGCTGGTGGTATGCACGAAGCGGCACGGCACAGAGATGCAGCCGCTTGGCACGCCGGCGCGCGCGGTCTGAATCCCAGCAGCGTCGGTTGAACCCAGGTCGAGCAGTTCCAACTGGTACGGGATGCCGTCGGCCTGCGCGCGTTCGATCATCCAGTCGCGGACGGCAGGCGGCACGACCAGGCCGACATCGTGCAGTTTGATGGCCGCCCCGCCGCCCAGTTTGACGGCCATTTTGCTGTTTTTGATCTCATCCCCGGTGCTGGTCACATCCAGGGCGATGCCAATATCCGGGTTGACGCTGTAGGCCGCCGGGCGCGCCCCGCGCAGGCCAACTTCTTCCTGCACGGTAAACACAAAATACACCTCATGCGGCGTCTGTTTGTTCAGGCGGCGCATGGTTTCGACAGCGATGGCGCAGCACACCCGGTCGTCCATGGATTTAGCGATCAGGCGCGTGCCGCGTTCTTCCATGTTTCGCCAGAAAACCGCCGGGTTTCCGGGCTGGACGCTGCCGCTGCCGTTCCCATCGCTCACGTCAATATAAAACGAATCGAGATCAGGCACGTGGGTGCGGCTTTCGCCCCAGACATCATGCACACCGATGACGCCGATTGTGCCGTCCTCGAAGCGCACGCGGCTGCCCAGCAGCGTGCTGTGCAGCAGCCCGCCGATAGGCGCGAAGCGCAGATAACCGCTTTTTTCCACGAACGTGACCATCACGCCGATTTCGTCCATATGGGCGGCGACCATCACTTTTTTGCCGCCCTGCCCCACCCGGCAGATCAGGTTGCCGAGCGGGTCTACCGTGATTTCATCGGCCAGGCCGGTTACTTCCGCCCGGATGATTTCGCGCACATGATGTTCATAACCAGACGGCCCCCAGGCTTCGACCAGTTTACGTATCAGCTCTTTCACGATATGGCGCTCCTTATAGCGTTAATCTTTTTTCGGCGGTTTGATGAGTTGGCTCAAAACATCTTCCCGCGCCGCCTGGTATATATCCTCATACACTTCTTCGTCATCGTCGCCGACCTCGCGCAAAGCCATGTAACTGGCGAGCGCCGCCATTCCCTGTTTAAAAAACTCGTCTTCACTCAGATTTCGATACGTGGGCGGAAACAGGCGTTCCCCCTTAAGCTTGATGCCGTACAGCGCATCAATCATAGCGAACGTCACCGCTGGCGGGCCGACACGCTGGATAAACGTTTCCCCATCCAGGCTGGCGGCCATACATCCGGGGGCCCCCTCCGGGTACACAACAACAAAACCCTCGTGCCGCCATGCCTGGAACGGCGGCGGCTCCATGTTGGAGTCTTCCGTAAATTTTTTGACATCCAACATACGCGGTGGCTGCGAATTTTTCAAATCCGGCATCTTGTCCTTAGCCATGACAGCTTTCCTTAAATCTCAATCTGTCCCTGACCAACATACACGCACCGCCCGCCGACAAACACGCCGCTGATCTGCCCGCCGGTTTGCTCGATGCGGATGTGGATGAAACTGGGGCGGCCCATTTCCACGCCCTGTTCGCTGACGATTAACGCGGGATTACCCGCCGCCAGCCCATATTTCACCAGATAACAGCCCAGCGGGCCGCTGGCCGCGCCGGTGGCCGGGTCTTCGCGGATGCCCAGGCTGGGCGCGAACATGCGCGAGTGAACGGTCGAGCCGGGATATTCGGTCTGTCGCGTAAACACGAACACTTTGGACGCGGCGAAGTTCGCCAGCGCGCGCTCCCAGATGTCTATCCGCAGGCGGATGTTCCGCACCGCGTCCAGCGTTTTAAGCGGCACGATGAAAAACGGCGTCCCACACGACACCACTTGCAGCGGGTAATCATCCAGCGCCGCCGGCTCCAGCGAGAGCATGGCGGCTATCGTGTCGCGGTCGTCAAACACCGGGCCGAACTGCGGCGTTAGCTGCTGCATGGTCGCCGTCGCCGGCTGGCCGTCCGCGAACGTGAACGTGACCGGGATTAACCCCACATTTTCTTCCAGGCGAATGACCGGCTGCTGTTCCGAAACGCCGACCAGATGTTCCCACGCCAGCACGAAGGATGTGCCAACCGTCGGGTGTCCGGCCATCGGCATTTCGGCGGCGGGCGTAAAAATCCGCACGCGCCAGTCGTTGGCCGGGTCGTCCGGCGGCAGCACGAAGGTTGTTTCCGACAGGTTCAACTCTTTGGCAATGGCCTGCATCGTTTCGGTGGACAGGCCGCGCCCGTTGGTGAACACGGCCAGCGGGTTGCCGCCAAAGCGCCGGTCGGTGAACACGTCTACCAGGTGATAATGCAGTTTACGCATAAATACCTTTCAATCTTTTGCAACTCCCAGTATAAGCACCGGAATATCAATATCGCCTACACCGCGCCGCTCCAGGTCCCAGACAAACTGCTCGAAGTACGATACGCCGGTAGACATTTCCTTTGCAAAGGCTTTCACCGGCACGACCTCGATTCCCGCATCAATCATATCCAGATTATGAAAGATGGTCATTTTGGCGCACGCGTTATAGACCATAAAAGCGTATTTGCCGAACTGAACCTCCACACCCAAACGGTTCTTGATAAAATCCATCTCCCGATAAGCCGACACCTGCGGGGTCTCCGGCTTGTATTCCGGCGTGTAGTAATCGCTGGAGTATTCACACGGCACACGATAGTTACGCCAGCCGGCAGCGGTAAAATGTTCTTTGACGGCCCGGTTCAGCGAACGCGGATTGTACAGCATTTTCCCCGGCATCGTTTTTTCTTTGCTGGCTTTTGTGCGGTGCGCCTCGGGATCCACCAAAGTTATCACTCGTCTGATCTCGTTCAGTTCAGCCGCATAGCGGGTTTCGACTACTTCTCGCCCGCCTTTGAAAGAGTAAATTCCCGCAACAATCACTTTGACTCTTCCTCCGGCGTATTGTTCCACTCTTCCGGCGGTTGAGCGACTTTCTCCCGTCCGGTCGGTTGGTGTACGGCCTTACCGATGGGGCGTGTTTTGAGCGCGCCGGAAAAAAAGTCCTGCATTCGCTGGCGGGCTATCGTGATGTAATCGGCTTCTTTTTCGCTGCCCATCGCCCGGCGTCCCTGTTTGAGCGCCGCGATGAGCGACGACCCCACGCCGGCATACGGATCGAATACCCAATCGCCTTCGTTCGTCAGCGCCAGCACGCAGCGTTCGACCAGTTCAATCGGGAACTGGCAGGGATGGATGGTTTTTTCTGGGTGATTGGCTTTGACGTTCGGAATTTCCCACATTCCTTCTTCCCATTCCCGAAGCAAAATCTCCCACACATCGGAAGGGTTTTTGCCCAGCGGATTGCCGGAAGGTTTGCCCCGGTTCGGGCCTTTGTAATGGCGTTTGCCGGGATATTTCGACGGCACGCGCACCGCATCAAGATTGAACACGTACTGATCGCTTTTGGTGAACCACAGCAGCATCTCATAACGGCCCGAAAATCGTTTTTGCGCGTGCAGGCCGTGTTCAAAATGCCAGACGATGCGATTACGCAGCCGCAAATTATGGCGCTTGAAGATGTCGTAGTAAAAAATGTCCAGCGGGAACACCTCGCCATCTTCGACAAAATTCCCGACCTGCCAGCATATGCTGCCGTCATCCTTCAAAACCCGGCAAAGCTGAGCGATGATTTCGGCCTGGGTTTCCAGATAATGCTCAACAGCTGTGCGCGTCTCGTAGCTTTTCCCCAGGTTATAGGGCGGAGACGTAACCACCAGCGAAACCGTCCGGTCGGGAATCTGGGCCAGAAAATCACCCACATAGCCTTCATACAGGATAATTTCAGCATCCGGTTTAAAAGTCGTCTCGATTGGTTTGCTGCTGTCCCACAGCGGTAGATTATTCATACAAACATTCCAGTTCCGCCTACCGCGAAAGTATACCTCGCTCAAACCCCTTCAGCGCGGCTTGCAGCAACCGCAGCGTATTGGCGTAGTCGTCGCGGTGCAGGTAGGCCGATGGGCTGTGAATGTAGCGGCAGGGGACTGAAATCACCGCCGAGGGGATGCCGCCGTTCATTATGTGAATCGCGCCCGCGTCCGTGCCGCCGCCAAGCTGTGTTTTAAGCTGGTAAGGGATGCCGGCGGATTCGGCGGTCTGGCGCAAAAAGACCAGCAGACGCGGGTCGGTTATCATGCTGCGATCCATGATCGTCAGCGCCGGCCCGGCCCCCAGGCGGCAGGCCGGGTTGATTTCGTCTTCGTCGTCCGGTTCGGCGGTCGGGCTGGGCAGATCGTTGGCGGTCGTGCCTTCGATGACCAGCGCCGCGTCCGGGTTCAGAACCCGCGCCGCCACCCGCGCGCCGCGCAGCCCGATTTCCTCCTGGACGGTGAAAGCCGCCAGCACCGTTGCCGGGTACGGCCCGCCCTGCAAAAGCTCCACCAGCAGCGAACAGCCGACGCGGTTATCGAATGATTTGCCGCGCAGGATATGGTCGCCCAGTTCCATATAACGGCTGTCAAAGGCCACGCGGTCGCCGCGTTTGACCCTGGCGTTCACTTCTTCCTTGCTGCTGGCGCCGATGTCTATCCGCAGCGCATTGATTTTTTGCGGCGTATTATTGCCGGCGCTTTTGTGGATAGGCGTCCAGACGATCACGCCTGGCACCTGGTTTTCGCCGATTTTCACCCGCAGCCCCGGCAGGATGCGCTCGTCAATGCCGCCCACCGGCGCGACATGAATCAGCCCGTCGCCGTCAAACCCCGTGACCATAAAACCCACTTCGTCCATGTGGGCCGCCACCATCACGCGCGGGGCGTTTGGGTCGCTGCCGGGTTTAATGGCGGTGATGCTGCCCAGCGCATCCACGCGAATATCGGTCACATGCTCCTGAATGGCCGGTAAAATCAGCTTGCGAACGGCGTCCTCCTGCCCCGAAACGCCGACAGCCTCCGAAAGTTCGCGTAACAGCATTCGCCCCTCCCTGACGGATAATTCGTGAAAAAACGTTTTTTGATGTTAACCCGCGCTGTTTTTGATCTCGTCCCAGGCCAGCGCCTTGAGGAAATTTTCGTCCAGGCCGGCGATGAAAAACGCCAGCAGGCGGCCCGTGCGTTCGATGTCGCGCAGATCAACCGTCTCCACCGGCGAGTGCATGTTGCGTATCGGGATGCTCAACAGCGCCGTCGGGATGCCGGCCAGCGCCACCTGAATTGCCCAGGCGTCCGTACCGCTGGCGGCGGGCAGGATGTCGTCCTGAACTTTAATTTCGTAGGTTTTGGCCGTTTCCTTGATTTTTTCGACCAGCCGGGGGTGGAAATTCGCCCCGATGCCGACCGCCGGCCCGCCGTTCATCTCGGCGGTATCGTCACTGTCCACGCCGGGCTGCGGCGCAAAGGTCACGTCCAACGCGATGGCGATGTCCGGCTGGATGTGATAGGCCGCCGTCGCCGCACCATAGAGGCCGGTTTCTTCCTGGACGGTCGCGGCGGCGTATACGTCCCAGCGGTGGCGCATCCCCTTCAGCGCCTCCAGGCAGACTGTAACCGCCGCCACGCAGGCACGGTCGTCCATCGCCTTGCCGGCCACGCGCTGGCCGTTCAGTTCCAGCAGCGGCGCGTCCGGCGTGATGAGGTCGCCGATTCGCACCAGTTCGGACACTTCGGCGGCGGGCAGTCCCACGTCAATTAGCAGATCGTTAAAATGCGGGTACTTTTTGCGCGCTTCGGCAGAAAGCAGGTGCGGCGGCACGCTGGCGACCACGCCCGGCAGCGGGCGGCGGCCATGCACAATGACCGGCTGTGCCAGCATCAGCCGGTGATCCACGCCGCTGATGCGGTGAACAGCGATAAAACCGTCTATCACGTCGCGCACCATCAGGCCGATTTCGTCCATGTGGGCGGCCAGCATCACCCGGCGCGGCGGGTCAAGCGGCTTTTCGGCCTGTTTAATGCCGATCAGGCTGCCGAGTTTATCCTGCTCCAAACGGTCGGTCAGTCCCTGCCAGGCCGCGCGGATAATCTCGCGGATGGGGCCTTCATAGCCGGACGGCGCGTGCGTTTCCACCAGCGTCTTAAGATGGGCTTTTAGATCGAACAAGCGAATTTTCTCCTCA
>JAPKMO010000239.1 GCA_026645945.1 Anaerolineae bacterium | reverse complement strand
GACGACCGGCGTTGACCCGGTAAGCGGCGAACTGCTGCCGCCCGCGCCGGATGTGGCACAACTTCAGGCCGACCTGGAAGCGGCCAACGTGCAGGTTGCTCAACTGACGACCGACCTGGAAGCGGCTCGGGCCAGCAACAGTAATACTACCATCTTAGTTCTCGCCATTCTGGGCGCAGGCGTGCTGATCGCAATCGGCGCATTCCTCGGTCTGCGACGTCGCAAGGCCTAATACCAGGCGTGGTAGATTTTTGAAATGAACTACAGGCCCCTGCTCCCAACGGAGCGGGGGCTTTTTTATGCGCGTTAAGCGGGGTAATCGTGGCGCTGCGTGCCGGGGATTTCCAGCGGGAAGTCCGCGCCAAAGGCCAGCGCCGGCGTCAGCGCGCCGCGATACGCGCCGTCCAGCACGCGCTCGACGACCCGCACGCCCGCCTCGGCGGTGAAGCGGTAGGCCTCGACCGTTTCCAGGCCGGCCTGCCGCGTTTCGCCGCTGGCGTTCCGCGCCTGCGCCCACAGCCACGAGCGCCCGGTCTGCCGTTCGGCTTCGCCGGGGCCGGCCACCAGCCGGTCTATCTGCCCGCCGAAAAAATCACGCAGCGGCGCGGCCTTCAGCGCGACTTCCAGCAGCGGGCCGGACAGCCGGAACAGCCGTACCAGACGCGGCGGGAAGGCCAGATAGGCCGTGATGTTGGGGATGCCGGTGGTGTGGTAGGCCATCTCCACGTCGCCCCAGGGCGCGGGCATGGCATAGCGCCGCCCATGCGGAAACTGAAACCAGCGCGCGCCCCAGCCGAACGGCACGCGCGCCAGCCGGCCATCACGCCGCACGACGTTGCCCAGGCGCGGCACCATTTCCAGCATAGATTTGGTCGTGCCGGCGCTGGTGCTGCCCGCCGTGAGCGCGTCCACCACCACTTCCAGGTGAGTCGCGTCCGGCAGCTGGTCGGCCACGTGTTTAATCAGGCAGTCGCTTGGAATCACGTCGAAGCCGACGCCGGGCAGAATGGCGATACCTTTTTCGCGGGCGGCGGAGTCGTAAGCAAAAGCCATCTGATAAACGGGGATTTCGCCGGTGATGTCCAGGTAATGCGCGCCCGCATCCAGGCAGGCGCGCAGCATCGGCTGGGCAGTATGGACAAACGGCCCGGCGGCGTGGTAGACGGCCTCAACACCGGCCACGATCTGGCGCAGCCGGTCGCTGTCGTCCAGCGCGACGGCGGCATAATCCAGCCCCAGGCGTTCCGCCAGCGGGCGCAGCTTGTCGGCAGAGCGCCCGGCCAGCAGCGGTTGATGCCCGCGCCGGACGGCCTCCTCGGCCACCAGCCGCCCGGTATAGCCCGTCGCGCCGTAAATCATCCAGGTGGGCATGGGGGGATCTGCCTTCAGGGAACGACTTCAACCAGCCAGGACTGGATGACCATCTCCGCAGTGCCGCCCGGTTTAGGATCAATGATAAAAAGCTGCCCGGTGTTTGGGTCAATTCTGTGAACTTGAGCCGTGTTTTGCGGCGCGAACAGCGCCCCGGCAACCTCGTTCATCATGTGAGACATATAATAGTTGGCGCGCGTGCCTTCCAACGGCCTGATGGAAATGCCTTCTCTGAACTGCGGCTCGCGGGCTGCTGGCGTGTCAGAGATCATCAGCCGTAAATAACCGCCCGCCGGGAAATTGTGAAAGAGGCCAGCGTGCGGGTAAATGCGGATAAATCCTTCTTCCATCAGCTTAAACAGGTCAAGCGGCGGATTGAGCCGGGCTAACTGCTTCATGAAGCTGGAACGCGCGTTCGCCACCACCGGGCTGAGCCAATCCTGGCCGTCAAAACTTTCGCTGATAGATAAATCCTTGTTGGCGATCAGAATCACTTGGGTATCTGTGTCAAGAAACGGCAGGCTCAGGTCAATACTGCCGCTGCCGATCTGGATAATCTGAAAATCCCGGATGAAACCGGCTTCGTCAACGCTCCCTGAAGGCCGTATGCTGACAGAAAGCACGCCCACGAAATCATCCACAACCGCCGTATCCACTGCCGGGTCTGTCTGGATGATGACCGCGCGATCTCTGGATACGAACGCAGGGTCGGCTGCGACCAGATCGCCGGTGAGGATTGTATTGTAGCGTCCGCCGCATCGCGCGCCTGGCGAAACAGCATTGACGCCGTACATATCTCTATTGACAGTTCTGGTAGCCCGATAGCCGCCGTTCTGGGCATCGGTGGCGATTTCATATAAATGTAAGGTGAGGTTTGATGCCGGGCCGCTGAAAACGGTCACTTTCGCGTCCTGGGGAATAACAAGCCCCAAAAGCTGACTCCCACTGAGGGTAATCAGTGACGGCGGCGCTGCTTCGGGAGCAGTCGGTTCAACACAGACATAAACGACAGCGTCGGATGACGCCTGCCCCGAAACCAGGAAAGCGGGCGTAATCAGCAGGCCGAACAGCAGAATGGTCAGGAGCAAGGACTTGAAACGAAGCATCTGGTTTCTCCTTAAAAAGAGCAGCGCCG
>JAPKMO010000238.1 GCA_026645945.1 Anaerolineae bacterium | reverse complement strand
CCCAGGGTGTCGCCTTCGCCTCTGGTGTTCCTCCGGATCTCTACGCATTTCACCACTACACCCGGAATTCCACACCCCTCTACCGTCCTCTAGCTGACCAGTCTTCATTGTCCTCGCCCGGTTAAGCCTGGGCGCTTTCACAACGAACTTAGCCAACCGCCTGCACGCCCTTTACGCCCAGTAACTCCGGATAACGCTTGCCTCCTACGTTTTACCGCGGCTGCTGGCACGTAGTTAGCCGAGACTTATTCCTGCGCTACCGTCCTTGCTCTTCACGCAGAAAAGGGCTTTACGATCCGAAGACCTTCTTCACCCACGCGGCGTTGCTGGGTCAGGCTTTCGCCCATTGCCCAATATTCCTTACTGCTGCCTCCCGTAGGAGTCTGGACCGTGTCTCAGTTCCAGTGTGGGGGGTCACCCTCTCAGGCCCCCTACCCGTCGTCGCCTTGGTAAGCTTTTACCTCACCAACTAGCTGATGGGCCGCAGCCCCCTCCTCAAGCGGATTGCTCCTTTTCTCACCCCTCTCTACAAGGTGTGAGCTTATGCGGTATTAGCTCCGGTTTCCCGGGGTTATCCCGCTCTCGAGGGCAGGTTAGCTACGTGTTACTCACCCGTGCGCCACTCAGATATTGCTATCTCCGTTCGACTTGCATGTGTTAGGCACGCCGCCAGCGTTCATCCTGAGCCAGGATCAAACTCTCCGTTTGCGTTTTTCCTTACAGGGCGTTTGTTCTCAGCAGGTCGCCTCTGCTGTCTTCCATCTTCACTTCCCTGTTGTTAAGCTGCACCACACCGAAACCCTGCTCATCTTGGTGGTATCCCTCATCTTACCAGACCCGCCCTCACCCCGTCAATCCCTTTCCAAAACTCATTTGGGATTTTTGGGATATTTTGAGACGTAAACAGCCCGGCATCATGCCGGACTGTCTGGCGCACAAATTGTTAAGCTGTCTGGTCTGGTTTGTTAAGATGGGTTTATTATGACCGCCCGACTCGCTCCCGTCAAGACCGAATTTCCACCAATTTCTAACCCATTACAACGCACTGCGGCCTTGCAGCGCCCGTGTCAGCGTCACCGAGTCCACGTACTCCAGATCGCCGCCGACTGGCAGGCCGCGCGCCAGCCGCGTGACCTTCACGCCCTTGCCGGCCAGCTCCCGCTGGATGAACATGGCCGTTGCGTCACCCTCCAGGCCGGGGTTGGTGGCGATAATCACCTCCAGCGCCTCGTCACCGACGCGCTTAACCAGCTCTTTGATCCGCAGATCGTCCGGCCCGATGCCATTAACCGGCGAGATGGCGCCGTGCAGCACGTGGTACACACCGTCGTAACTGCCGGTGCGTTCAATCGCCAGCACGTCCAGCGGCTCCTCCACGACGGCGATCACCCGCTGGTCACGGTGAGCGTCGCCGCAAATCAAACATGGGTCTTCAACCGTGATGTTATAACAAACAGAACAGAAACGAGTCTGCGTTTTAAGGTCGCGCAGCGCATCGGCCAGTTGCAGTGAAACCTCATCCGGCGCGCGCAGCAGATAATATGTCAGCCGCGAAGCCGTTTTGGGGCCGATGCCCGGCAGCCGCGAAAACGACTCAATCAGCCGGGTGACAGGTTCGGGAATGGCCTTGCTCATTTATCCCCCAAGCAGCCCGCCTAAACCTGGAATGTCGCCCAGACCGCCCGTGATTTCTTCCATTTTACGCGCCGCCATCGTCTGGCTGTCCTCAATGGCCTGGTTAACGGCCAGAACCAGCAGGTCTTGCAGGTCGGTCAGCCATTCTTCGTCGCCGGTGTCCAGCATATCTTTGTTCACCTCGATAGATTGAACACGCTGGTGGCCGGTAATCACCACCTTCACCGCGCCGCCGCCGACCGACACTTCAACAGTTTCCGAAGCAAGCTGCTCCTGAGCTGCCGCCATATCCTCCTGCATCTTCTGAATCTGGCGCATCATACCGCCCATGCCCCCCTGCATCCCACCCGGAAGGCCGCCCATACCCCGTTTTTTCGCCATGTTTTTCTCCTTAATATTGTTATCACTGCTTGTGCCGCCGCTCGTGCGGCTTGATTTCCGCGCCCAGCTCCGCGCCTAACGACGCCAGCGGGTCGCTCATATCCACGCTGTCCGGCAGTGTTTCACCGGGTATCTCGCCGCCGACCAGCACGATTTTGATCCGCAGCGGGTTTTTATGAACGTGTGAAAAGACCTGCTCCAACAACTGAACTTTTTCGGGATATTGCAGCTTTTCGTAATACAGTTCGGTATCCGTCCCCAGATAGATGATGTTGCCGTCCACCCGCAGCACCCGAAAATAGCGCATCACTTCCGGCGCATTGGAACTGCGCTGGCCGAGGATATGCATGGTTTTACCCCACTGCTCCCGGATGGCGGTCACATCCACGACCGGCGGCGCGCCCGGCGGCGTCATTTCAACCGGCGGTTGGGGCGGGCCGGGCGGTGGGGCCGTGGGCGCAGCGGCAGCCGCCCAGACAACGGCGCGTTCC
>JAPKMO010000237.1 GCA_026645945.1 Anaerolineae bacterium | reverse complement strand
GACACGCTAAATCATGAAATCCTGCGCTACAATCAACTGACGCTGGATGTCATTCGCCGCCGGGTGACGCTGGCCGACCGCGTGCTGGAACTGACGCCGACGGAATTTAACGTGCTGCTGGAGTTAATGCGCCATCCGGGTATTCCGATCACGCGCTTTGAACTGGCGCAAAAACACCCCGGCTACGATTACGAAAGCCTGGAGCGTTCAATAGACACGCACATTCGCAACCTACGAAAAAAGATCGAGGCCAACCCCCGGAACCCGATCTACATCCAGACCGTTTACGGCGTTGGATACCGGTTGGGCGACGAGTGAGCGGCCAGAGCAGGCGGCTCGATGTTATGAAACTGATGAACCGGCTGTGGGTTCGCATGAGCCTGGCCTTCAGTCTGGCGGTAGCGATCAGCATGATCCTGGTCGCCATGACGGGCCTCATCATCAACCGGCATGAACGGCTGGGCGATTTTTTCCTCGACCGCTACCAACTGCCCGGCACGCTGATCGCGCAGTTGGTGGATTATTACCGGCAGCGCCGGGGTTGGGAAGGGGTGGATACCATCCTGGCTGCACGGGAGTCGGAACTGCCGCGCGTGCCGGGGCGCGGGCTGGCGCTGGTGCTGGCGGATGCAGACGGCAGGATCGTTTACGGCACGCCGAGTAATACAGATGCGCTGCCCGGCCCGCAGGATAACTCGATGGCGATTGTCTGGGGTGGGCAGATCATTGGTTACATCCAGCTTAACCGCGTGCCGGTATCGCCGCCGCCGGACCCGCCCGCCGGCTTCCTCCAGCAGCAGATCGGCAGCCTGGTGGTGATCGTGTCGGTAATCGGCGGCCTCACCAGCATCATCGCCGGCATCGTCGTCACCCGCTCGCTGACCGCCCCGCTGAGTCATCTGGCGCAAACGGCGCGCGAGTTCGGCGCGAAAAACATGGACAAACGCGCCAACCTCAAAGGCGGCGTCGAAATCACCGAAGTAGCGAAAGCCTTTAACGAAATGGCCGACGCTTTGCAGAAAAACGAACAGCAGCGGCGCAATATGGTGGCGGACATCGCCCACGAACTGCGTACCCCGCTGGCCGTGTTAAAGAGCAACCTGGAGGCGCTTCAGGATGGGGTATTCCAGCTTACGAACGAAGAATTACAGGTGTTGATAGACCAGACCGAACTGCTCAGCCATCTCGTCAGCGACCTGCACGATCTGGCGCAGGCCGAAGCCCGGCAGCTTCACCTCGATACAGAGGTGCTTGATTTTTCGAGCGTGGTTTCCAGGACGGCGGAGAAGTTCGCGCCGTCGGCAAAAACGCACGACATCACCCTGCAAATACGGCTGCTGCCCGACCCGCTCCCGGTCGAAGGCGACTGGAAACGGCTCGACCAGGTGATGAATAATTTGCTGACCAACGCCTTGCAGCACACGCCGCCCGGCGGCACGATTCAAATCTGGCAGCAGCGGGATGGCGAATGGGCGCGTTTGATGATTCAGGATACCGGCAGCGGCATCGCTCCCGAACATCTCCCCCACGTTTTCGAGCGGTTTTACCGGATAGACCCCTCGCGCAGCCGCGAAACCGGCGGAGCGGGTCTGGGGCTGGCTATCGTCAAGGCCATCGTCGAGATGCACAACGGCAGCGTGGAGGCCCACAGCGACGGCGTTCCTGGCAGCGGAACGCGCATCACAGTATCGCTGCCGCTGGCGAAAAGCGCCGGCCAGCCCGCCCCGGCAACTTCCTCGTAACTTCAGTCATTTCTTGACAATTTCTTGAGAATAGCCGCCTACAGTGGGGATGTAGGCGGCGAAACCGTTCGCCGCGTGTATCGTCTGAGCAAAGCAGAAAGGTCGAAGTTTATGCCTATCCGAAGATTCTTCTGGATAATCGCGGGTTTGTGCGCCCTGATGATCGCCGTTCCCGCGCTGGCAGCCGATGTCACGGTGCGCGCTTATACGCAGACCAGGGTGCGAAGCGGCCCCGGCACAACCTATTCGGTGATCGGGCATCTGCCGCCGGGCGCGGAAGTGACGGCCACCGGGCGCGCCGATACCAGCAATGCCTGGCTGCGTATCACGTTCAAAAATAGCGAGGGCTGGGTAGCGGCATCGGTGGTGACAATCGTCGGCGATCCCACGCAGCTTCCGGTGGTCACGCCGGCCAATGCCGTCAGCACGGTCGGCAATACCGATGTGACCGCCACAGTAGGCGCGGCGGTGAACATCCGGCTTCAGCCCGGCACGTCGGCGCGCGTGGTTGGCGTCACCGGTGAAGCCGGGGCGACGTTTGATGTCACCGGGCGGTCAGCGCTGCGGTATCCCCTGGTGTGCGGGGACGGCGGGCTGATGGATCTTTCCGGCGGCGAAGTGGAAGAAAGCGGCCTGTGGCTGCAAATTAATTACGATGGGCGTCCGGCGTGGGTGTCTTACGATTATGCCACCGTCAGCGGCGACGTTTGCGCGCTGGACGAAATTACCGACACGGCAGCTTCGACCGGCGCTTCAGTGCCGAGTGGGTTCGTTT
>JAPKMO010000236.1 GCA_026645945.1 Anaerolineae bacterium | reverse complement strand
ATCATCACCGGGCTGACCGCGCCCGATGCCGGCAGCATCGTTTTTTCGCCGCCAGGGCTGCGGGTGGGGTATCTGGCCCAGGCGCTGCCGTTCCGGGATGAAACGCCCGCGCGCGAGGTGCTGTATCCGTCGTCGAATGCCCTGGACGACGCCGAAGCGGAGGTCGAACGCCTGGGCGCGGCGCTGGCCGGCGC
Organism: Anaerolineae bacterium; assembly: GCA_026645945.1. Taxonomy (GTDB): domain Bacteria; phylum Chloroflexota; class Anaerolineae; order Aggregatilineales; family Phototrophicaceae; genus CFX2. The sequence goes on along the minus strand of JAPKMO010000236.1, from coordinate 2,392 downwards.
TGGCGGCGACGACTTCAACCGGCTGCTGGCCGATTATGGCGCGGCGCTGGAGCGGCTGGAACGCCTGGGCCGGCTGGCCGAAACCGGCGCGGCGGAGCGCGTGCTGGCCGGGTTGAACCTGGCCGACATGCCGCTTGATGCGCCGGTGGGAACGCTTTCCGGCGGGCAAAAGACGCGCCTGGGACTGGCCGCTCTGCTGCTGGACGATCCGCAGCTTCTCATCCTGGACGAGCCGACCAACCATCTCGACATCACCGGCATTCAATGGCTGGAGTCCTGGCTGCGCGACTTCCGGGGCGGCGCGCTGATTGTGTCCCACGACCGCACCTTCCTGGATGAAGTCGTCACCGGTGTGGTGGCGATTGACGCCGCACAGCATACCGCCCGTTATATCGCCGGCGGGTATGGCGAATACGTCCGCGTCATCCAGTCGGAGTTTGACAAACAGTGGGCGCTGTGGCGCGACCAGCAGGTGGAAATTGTCCGCTTGGAGGCCGACGTGCGCCGCTGGAAGGAAAAGGCGCTGCGGAAGGAAAACGCCACCGTCAACGACCACCAACGGCGGCTGGCGAAAAAAGTGGCGAAACGCGGCAAAGCCAAAGAAACCCGGCTGAAAAAATACCTCGAATCCGACGAGCGGGTAGAAAAGCCGGTTCCGGCCTGGCCGCTGCGGATGGGGATGCTGGAGAACATCGAGCCGCTGCCGGCAGGGCGCGAAGTTATCACCCTGGAAGCTCTGGCGGTCGGTTACGACAGGCCGCTGCTGGCCGGGCTTAACCAGCGCGTGCTGGCCGGTGATCGTGTGGTGGTGATGGGCCCAAACGGCCAGGGCAAAAGCACCCTGCTCAAGACTATCATCGGGGAACTGCCGCCGCTGGCCGGGCGGGTGCGCCTGGCCGCCAGCGTCAGGCTGGGTTATCTGGCGCAGGAGCAGGAAACGCTCGACCCGGCCAGCACGCCGCTGGCCGTGCTGCTGGCCGAAGCGCCCCTCAGCGAAACCGACGCGCGCACCTTCCTGCATCGTTTTCTGTTCGCCGGCGACGAGGCGCTGCGCCCGGTCGAACAGTTGAGTTTTGGCGAACGCGCCTGCCTGATGCTGGCCGTCCTGGTGGCGCGCGGCGCGAACCTGCTGGTGCTGGACGAGCCGATCAACCATCTGGATGTGCCATCGCGCGAGCGTTTCGAGGCCGCCCTGAGCGCCTACCGGGGCGGGGTGCTGGCCGTCGTGCATGACCGCTACTTCGTGGACAGGTTCGCCACCCGCATCTGGTATATCGAAAACGGCGCGCTGGCGGAGCGGTTTCATACGCCGGCGGGCGTGGAAGTCGAGCCGGTTTGACGCGCCGCCGGCATAAAATCCGGCTTGACAGACACCCTTATGAACCGTTATGATCTTTCATGATCTTCAAAAGTCAAGGAGCAAGTGGATGTTAAACATCAAACCGGCCCTGAGAGAAGGTTATATGGCGCGTGCGCCTGAACAAAGCGACCTCCAGGCGGTCTTTGAACTCATAGCCGTCTGCGATACAGCCGAAATCGGCCAGGCGGAAGTCAGCCTGGATGAACTGCGAGGACAATGGAACTCGCCGGATTTTGACACGCAGGCCGACGCGCAGATCGTCTTTGCGCCGGATGGCCGCCCTGCCGGTTACGCCGAAGTGTGGGACAAAATGCGCCCGGTTACGCCCTGGTTGAACATTTACGTCCGCCCGGAATACGAGCAGACCGGCGTGCGGGATTACCTGCTGGCCTGGGGTGAGGAACGGGCGCGCGAAGCCATCGCCAGAGCGCCGGAAGGGACGCGGGTGGCGCTGCGGTCGGGCATCACCAACGGTTACGAGATGGCGCGCCGCAGCCTGGAAGACGCCGGGTTAAGCCTCGTCCGTCACTTTTTACGCATGGTGATTGACCTGGATGAGCTGCCCGCGCCGCCGGAATGGCCGGACGGAATCATGGTACGCAGCGCGGTGATGGGACAGGACGAGCGCGCGGTTTTGCGGGCGCAGCGCGATTCGTTTCAGGATCACTGGGGTTATGTCGAGGCGCCGTTTGAGGAAAACCTGCAAAGCTGGCTGCACCAGTGGCAGACCAGTGATGGTTTCGACCCGTCGCTGTGGTTTCTGGCGATGGACGGCGACCACATCGCCGGGATTTCCCTGTGCAGCCCGCACCTCACCGGCCACGAGGATATGGGATGGGTCGCCACGCTGGGCGTGACGCGCCCGTACCGGCGGCGCGGCCTGGCGCTGGCACTGCTGCGCCATTCGTTCCAGGTGTTGTACCAGCGCGGCAGGCGGCGGGTTGGCCTGGGCGTGGACGCCAGCAACCTGACCGGCGCGGTGGCGCTGTACAAAAAGGCTGGGATGCGGATTGCCTTGCAGTTTGATATATA
>JAPKMO010000235.1 GCA_026645945.1 Anaerolineae bacterium | reverse complement strand
AAGATAGCGACGAACAGCATCACAAAAACGACGTTGTTCAGCACAAACAGCGACTCGCGGCTGAGGATGTTCACAAAACGATGTTCGTCCTTCAGTTCGCCGCGATTCCAGCGCCACAGGATTAACCCGGCGGAGATGAGGCTGATGATAGCCCAGAAGAAAAACATCGGGAAGCCGATCTCGCTGCGGGCGAACGAATGCACGCTGTCAATCAGCCCGCTGCGGGTGGCGAACGTGCCGAAGATGACGGCGCTGAACGTGCCGATCACCAGGAACATATTCCAGACCTTCAGCATCCCGCGTTTTTCCTGAATCATGACGCTGTGCAGGAAGGCCGTGCCGATCAACCAGGGCAGGAAAGCCGCGTTTTCGACCGGGTCCCAGCCCCAGTAGCCGCCCCAGCCCAGCACGTCATACGCCCAGCGCCCGCCCAGCAGCAGCCCCAGGCTGAGGAACAGCCAGGCCACCAGCGTCCAGCGGCGGGTGGCTTTGATCCAGTTGGTGGAGAGGTCGCCGGAGGCCAGCGCCGCCATCGCAAAAGCGAACGGGATGACAAAACCGACGAAACCCAGGTACAGCATGGGCGGGTGAATAATCATGCCGAAGTGCCGCAGCAGCGGGTTAAGCCCATTGGCCGTTTCGGCCAGCCGCTGCGCGGTAGGCGCTGCCGCCCCCGCCGGGATGAGCGCCGCCGAGACGGCCTGATTGCCGACCAGCCACCAGCGTTCAAACGGGTTTTCGTAAAACAGCACCAGCCCGATGAAAAAAGCCAGCGTCGCCATCGTATAAGCGATGACGTAAGGCATCAGGCGGCGGTGGGTGCGCCAGTTGATGAGCAGCGCCGCCGCCGCGAACAGGCTCATCAGCAGCGACCAGAACAGCAGCGAGCCTTTTTGCGACCCCCACAAAGCGGTGAAGCGGTAAAAAGGCGGCGTGGCCGGGTCGCTGACCGACCAGACGTAGCTTATCTGGTACTGTTCGGTCATCAGGGCCACCACCAGCGCGCCGGTGGCAACCAGCAGCAGCGGGAAGGTGAGCAAGGCCGCATTGCGGGCGCTGATGACCAGACGCTCGGTGTGGCGGCGTCCGCCGATGACGGCGGCAGCGATAGCGTACAGCGCCGCGACAAAAGCGAGAAAGGTAGATACGAGGCCGATTTCAGCTAACATTATTCGCTCGGTTTCTGCTTAAAAGCCTATCCATAAAACTGTCTGTGTCTGTTTTGGACAAGAGGTTTTAGCCCCTTGTTTATCCGGCAGGTTTACGGATAGATACTTAATACGGTAGGTCAGCAGAGGTGGGTTTCTAAACCCGCCCCTACAGCCGTTGGCATGAAGATGCAGGTTTACGCGCTCGGCTCGACGATAGCTTTGCCGGGTTCGGCTTCTTCAAAACGAGTCGGGCATTTGAGCAGCAGTTCGGAGGCATAAAACACGCCATCTTCGCCGAGTTTGCCGGTGAGGATGGCCTGCGCTTCATGCTGGAGCAGGTCAGGTTTGGGCTGGTTGACGATATGAACCGGCAGCCGGGTGGCATTCGGATCGTTGGCCGCCTCGTAAAGCGTCAGCGCCAGGTTTTGATACTCGGACGGGATATGGGCAATGGTGAAATCCATGATGAGGTTCTGGCTGTCGTACTGGATGGTATCGCCGATGACCGCGCCGGAGATGCGGACGGTTTTCCCCACATAATCACTGTTCGCCACCAGTTCATCTATGGTGATGAAATACCGCGCCCCGGCGCTGGTGCCGGAGATGATGAGATAAGCAACGGCGGCCAGAATGAGTAGCCCGCCGATGAGGAATTTAAGCCGTCCGCCGCCGGCGGATTTTACGGCGGGGGACGCCGGTTTTTCCCAGGTTGCTTCTGCCATGTTCTGTACTCCCATGCCCTACTTATATCAACAAGATGCTACCATTATAACTAATTATGAGCGCCGTCGTCATTGACGGGCGTCAAAGATGACATTCGTCGTCGGCAAATTGTACAAAATGCCCGCGCGCCGGACAAGCGCCGTCGGCGCGGCGCAGATGAGAAACTGCCGCCAGTACATGGGCGAAATGAAAATGCCTGCTTCCGACAGACAGTGGGCTTAAGCCCACTGCGCCAATAAGCCCACTGCCAATAAGCAGATTTAGCTGTTTCCTGTACTAGGATTCATCCGGGGTTTCGCGGTAGTTTTCGCGGGCGATGACAAAAAAGCCCACTGCCGAAACCGCCAGCAGGCCGGTCAGCAGCACCAGCGTGGGCAGACCAGGGATAGACTCGGCGGCAGGCTGAGGGGCAGCCGGTTCGGCGGGTTCTTCCTGGGCATAAACCGGCAGCGCCAGCGCCAGGCACAGGGTAATCAGGACGATGAATTTGGACAGTTTAGACATAACATTCACCGGCTTCCGTCTCCTTAAAAGCTACAGCCAGCATCACAGCGCCAGTTTTCGATTATTTTATATTTTAGCGCGCCGCCGCGCGTCCCGCACTATTCCGGCGACGGCCCATCCTGGCTTTCCAGGAATATCAGCAGGTCGGCCAGGTCTTGCAGTGTCAGCCGGTCGCCGAAGTTGTTGGGCATGACATTAGCATAACCGGGCGCGAGGTAGTGGCCGGGCTGGACAATGCTTTCGACGAGATACT
>JAPKMO010000234.1 GCA_026645945.1 Anaerolineae bacterium | reverse complement strand
GAGCATCCAGATTCGCCGTTTCGCCCGCTTTGCCCTGGGCGAAGCGACCGACAGCGAGGCCGATGGTGAGTAGCCGCCCAGGCGATCTGGGATTAACCAACCGGCAGACTGCAAGCGTGCAGAGGGATTAGCATTTGCTAATCCCTTTTTTGTTGCCTGGAACGGCAGCCGCGCTTTTTTGATAACTTCAATCTGGCAGAAACGAGGAGGCGCCATGAGCAACCCCAACGGTGCGGTATACAAACGAATCGTCTTAAAACTCAGCGGCGAGGCGCTGGCCGGCCCCCAGGGTTACGGCATTGACCCCGACCGCGCCGAAATCATCGCCCGTAAAATCAAAATCATCCGCGATCTGGATGTGCAGGCGGCGGTCGTCATCGGCGCGGGCAACCTGTGGCGCGGCAGCACCGGTGTCAACCGGGGCATGGAACAAAGCACCGCCGACCATATGGGCATGATCGGCACGGTGATGAACGCGCTGGCGCTGCAAGACGCGCTGGAGCGCGAGGGCGTGACCACCCGCGTGCAGACCGCCATCCAGATGAACGCTGTCGCCGAGCCTTATATCCGGCTGCGAGCGATCCGCCACCTGGAAAAAGGGCGCGTAGTCATCATCGCCGGCGGCACGGGCAACCCCTACTTCACCACCGACACGGCGGCGGCGCTGCGGGCGATGGAGATCGGGGCGGACATCGTGATTAAAGCCACCAAAGTCAACGGCGTGTATTCCGCCGACCCCAAAAAAGACCCGACGGCCACCCGTTTCGCCAGCCTGACTTACCAGCAGGTGATCGCCAATAAATACGAAGTGATGGACATGACGGCCTTTACGCTGTGCCAGGAAAACGGAATGCCGATCCTGGTGTTGAACTTCTGGGCAGAAAACGACCTCATCAAAGCGGTGCAGGGCCAGCACGACGTAGGAACGATCATCACGCCTTAAGCCCATCAACAAGACTGCCTGCCTCAGACAGTGGGCTTAAGCCCACTGTCTATCCGACGCATTCTTTTCCGTTTATCCATTAGAAACCGGCTGGGCCTCGATATACAGCGCGGGGCGGACATCCGGGCTGGCGATATGCGGCACGATTTCGACCAGCAGCGGCATCCGTTCGCCGGCGGCCAGCCAGCGGTTGATATATACCACCCGGTAGCCGGTAATCCTATCGTCCCGGTCGGCCAGGGTGACGACGGCCCGCTGCACCAGCAGCGCCTGTGCGGTATCGTTGAGCAGGCTGGCCGACAGAACGTAGCGCCCGTTGACCCACTGGCCGAATGTTTCTTCCAGGGCAGGCGCCACGAATCGCGCCCCGGTGTCGCGGGCGAAGTCGGCGCTTTTAAGCGAAACGGCTGCCCCAGCATAAACGTCCCAGTTCGCCTGTAACAAAACCCGGTAGGGGGCGAACTGCCCCGCCGGGATAATTGCCTGTTCGATGCCGGCGTCCGCTTCGGCCAGCGTCCGCCCCTGCGCGTCGAACAGCCGCACCACGACCACCACCCGTTCCACCGGCAGCCCCAAATCATTATGGATGCCTCCCAAACACAGGATGGTATTAGTAGCCGTTTCGCTGCATGTGGGGGCGGAAAGCGGCAGCGCCAACGGGGTAGCCGTCGGCAGAATCGGCAGGCCAGCAGGGTCAAACTGCGGGTCGGGGATGATGATCTGCTGGCCGATCTGGAGCATGTGGGGCTGCAAACCGCCGTTGGCGGCTTCCATCTGGCCGACCGGCACGCCAAAGCGCCGCGACAAACTCAACAGCGTGTCGCCCGCCTGGAGGGTGTAGACAAAAGGGGTCGGCGAAACAAACGGCGCGGTGGTGGGCGCGGGGAAAACAGGCCGCGCGGTCGGTGATGGTGTAACCGGCGCGCGCACAGCCAGGGTAACACGGGGGGGTAGCGTGGGGTGAATAGTGGGGGCGCTGTCGTGCGTGGCGCTGCATCCTGCAATCCACACGCTGACGAACACGGCCACCAACCGCCGCCAACCCCAGTAGCCCATCCGGCGGAATATCCCTCATTATCCAACTTATCCCACATTATAGCGTCAAGTGCGCCGGAAGGACACTAAAAAACTGCCAATTTCCGGCTGTTTGGGTTAGGATATGGGTACTGTTTGCAATAGGGGGACTTATGGTAGACGAACGGTTAGAAGCGCGCGTGGGCCATGCGCTGCGGGCGAAAGGCTGGACCATCTGCACGGCGGAGTCGTGTACCGGCGGCCTCATCACCCACCGCCTGACGAACATCCCCGGCAGTTCCGACTATGTTCTGGGCGGCGTGGTCGCCTATTCCAACCGAGCCAAACAATCGCTGCTGCACGTGCGCCAGGGGACGCTGATCGCTTATGGGGCAGTGAGCGAGCAGACCGCTTCCGAGATGGCGCTCGGCGCACGCGAGCTGTTCGGGGCGGATCTTGCCGTCAGCGTGACCGGCATCGCCGGCCCAGATGGCGGCAGCGCGGAAAAACCCGTCGGCCTGACGTACATCGGGCTGGCCGGCCCGGACGGTTTGCACACTGTCCAACGGCACGTCTGGGAAGGCGACCGCGAAGGCATCAAAGCCGCCAGCGCCGAGGCGGCGCTCCAAATGGTGCTGGATACGCTGGTAAAATCGTGAAGCTCAGTATATGAACCAGCTTAGTATCTATCCGTAAACCGATTGATCTGATAGCAGAACAGTGGGCTTAAGCCCACTGTCTGACCGTAATTG
>JAPKMO010000233.1 GCA_026645945.1 Anaerolineae bacterium | reverse complement strand
GCCCACTGTCGAAAGCCCGCTGTCGAAAGCCCACTGTCGAAAGCCCGCTGTCGAAAACCCGCTGTCGAAAACCCGCTGTCGAAAACCCGCTGTCGAAAGCCCGCTGTCGGAGGTGGGCATTCGCATCTATTGATGTGCCGGTTTTTTGCTTCAATTATCATAATTATAGCATTGGGCGGCTTGATATATCCGTTAGGATTACGGGCTTTCGATGATTGTTCAAATTTCTTTATTAATTGAGGGCTGGTCATAAATCGTTCAAATCTCTGGTGGCCCTTTTTGCCCTCACCCTAAGTTCTTCTCCCTCATGGAGAGGGACTTTAAAAGCGCATTCCTCCCCTTCGTCCTGAGTGAGAAGGTGCCGGGGGATGACGGCCAAAGCAGTGTAAGTTTGATTTATGACCACCTCTCTATTAATTCGTGCCAACAAACTGGGGCGCGAACGTCGCCCGCGCCCCGGTACAGCCCTTTTTGCCCGGCTTTAAGGGAAAGTTACGCTGGTTGGTGTTGGCGCAGGTGGGCCAGCCGGGTTATGCAGTGTCGGCCTGGGGACAGGCACAATACGTTTGGGAAGCTGGACTTCATACGCGCCCACGTCGCAGCCGTTGCCCCGCTTGCCAATGAGCGGCACATCAATCGGTCGCCAGAAATCCGCGCCGCGCTGGTCATAACCGGGCGCGCAGCTTCCGGCATCAATCGCAATGCTGCCCGCGCCTAAGGCATGAGTCATGGTCGGGCCGCCGTTGTCGGCCAGTTCGACGAGATTCAACTGCTGAAGCCGGATGCTAGTCACGCCACACGTATCATCGGTTGCCAGGTTAAAACCGAGATCAATGAGCTTTTGTGAACAGGTTCCACGATACCAGTATGCAGAGCCAGCGATCAGGCTGTTGGCGATTTTGACAGCGCCGCAGATGCTCTCAGAACCCCAGGAAGTGGAATTGTAGGCCAGCGTGCTGCTGATGATGGTGGTGTCGCCGGAAGCAGAAATGCCGCCACACCCAATGGTGTTGCTGTTGTGCGAGATGGTGCTGCTGGTTATCACGGTGGTGCCGCTGGCGGACACTGCGCCGCCGTAGTTACTTGGAGTTAACGATGAACGACACTGAAAATGGCGAGGTGGTGCCGCTGGCGGACACTGCGCCGCCGTAGTTACGGGCTACCGTGCTGCTCACGATGGACAGATACCCCTCGCTGATGATGGCGGTATCTCCGTTGTACAATAGGCTGCTGTTGGTGATCGTCAGCCGGCCGTCTTTGGTGTTGTAAATTCCGCCGCCGCGGTAGGCACGACCATCGCTCACCACGCTGTTGATGATAGACGCTGAACCGCTGTTGTAGATCGTGCCGCCTTTGGGTTCTACCCACTGCCAGTCGCCCGTTGGCGTCGGATACAGGCCGGTATATGTGGCGGTTATCATCGGCACAATTGGGCGATACCCGGAAGAAATCCGCCCTGCCTGCGCGTAATTGCTTTTCTGCGTCTGGTGGTTGGAAAGGCGGCTGTATTGAATAACCAGCGTTCCGGCATTGTTGATCGCCCCGCCGTTGCCGGGCCCCGCATAACCGTCTATCAGCGTCAGGTTCGCCAGTTCCAGCCGCCCGCCTGCCGGGACGATGAACAGCCGGTTGGTTTTGCTGCCGCTCAGCGTGACGGACTGGTTTCCGCCATCGAGAGTTGTATCCGCCTGAATGAACATCTCCGGCACGAAGATCGTGCCGCTGCACCCGAATAAAATGCTGCCGCCATAGGGCAGCAGTTCGCCCAGGGTATCGGCCATGCCGCCGCCGTCATAAAACGTCTGGCAGTTCGTGACGATACCGCCCGCGCCCTGTATCACCGGCAGCGTCGCCAATGTCGAGGATACCAGCGTCGCCAGACACAGCAGACCCAGCACGATAAACAGAATTCGTCTGCCAACCATGTCCCCCTCCTTGTGGCAAAAACGATTTGTGTGTTTCACTTCTTATTATATAACAATATACTTTTAAGATTGTCTGAATCTCCTTACCAACCCGAACCGGGACAATTTCCCGGCGGAAGCGCGCGGGGATTTTTGCGCTATAATGAGCGCGCTATGACCACAACAAACCGCGTCCCCAACATCCGTTACACACTGGCCGTCCTGCTGCTGGCGCTGTTCAGCTTTTTGATGAGCGCGCTGGTCAGCCGGACGGTTTACGAACGCCTGCCGCACCTGGAAGACGAAATGGCTTATCTGTTCCAGGCGCGCACCCTGGCGCGCGGCGATCTGGTCATCGAATCGCCCCGCCCGGCGCGCGCTTACTGGCAGCCGTTCGTCGTTGACCGCGACGGCAAACGTTTCGGCAAATACCCGCTCGGCTGGCCGATTCTGCTGGCTGGGGGTGTCATTATGGGGCAGCCCTGGGTCATCAACGCTTTTCTGTCCGCGCTGATCGTCGCCCTGGTGTACCGCCTGGGGCGCGACCTGTTTAACGCCGACACCGGCCTGATGGCCGCTGCGCTGGCGGCTTTTTCTCCGATGGCGCTGCTGCTTAACGGTACGCTGATGGGACACACAGCGGCGCTGTTCGCAGCCACGCTGTTTATGTGGGCCTACCGGCGTATGGAGCGCAGTCCCGCGCCGCTGCGCTGGGGGCTGCTAGCCGGGCTGGCGCTGGGGCTGCTGGTTGCCAACCGCCCGCTGGCGGGGGTGGCCGTCGCCGCGCCGTTCATCGCCTACAGCGGCGTGCGGTTGATTAGAACGTTCCCGCGTAGGGGAGGGCCTGAGAGACCATTT
>JAPKMO010000232.1 GCA_026645945.1 Anaerolineae bacterium | reverse complement strand
CGGCTGCGGGCAACCTGACGATTGAGATGAACCCGGAGAACTGGCGGCTGATCGCCAACGGCGGCGGCCAGGAACAAATCCTGCTGGAAGCCTCCCCCGGCCAACCCCTGCGCTACCTGCCGGCTTTCGCGGAAAAACGCCGCCTGCCGGAATCCGGCGCGCTGGCCGGTGGGCAAATTCAGCGGGTGGTGCTGGGCTGGTCGCAGCAGGATGAAGCCTGGCATCTAGGGCTGCTGCTGGACCCGGAACTGGCGCAGGCGCGCGGCAGCCGGTGGTGCGAAATCGCCCGCTGGCCGGACCCCGATACGACGGTTTTCGGAGATATTGCTAACCGGGCCGGGCGTTCGCTGGCGACGACCCTCCAGCGCCCGTTTAATTACCTGCCGCCGCAGCCCGTCGAGGCGGCTCCCCCGCCGCCCCCGCCGCTGCCGGAACTGCCGCTGCATTTTGACCAGTGGACGCTGCAAAAAACCGATGCGCTGGAGTTCGTGCGCGCCCCCGGCTGGACGCGCGCGCGGCTGCTGCGGATGATCTGGTACGGCCTGCTGGTGATTGTTTATGTCGCGCTCAGCCTGCTGACGCTGCAAGGCAAAATCGCCCTGCCGAAGCCCGAATTTCTGCCTTATCTGGGGCTGGCGGTGGCCGCGCTGCTGGCCGGCGCGGTTTTGTACACCGCCTACTACCTGCTGGCCGCCCCCGACCGGATTCGTATAGACTCGACGCGCGCCATCAGCGGGCGGCGCGGCAGCAGCGAACGCTGGCGGCTGGATGCCGCCGATTATCAGGCGGTTTATGTCACCCAGGTGATCGGCAAAAAGGGCAAACAGCACATCGCCCAGTACGGCGAAATCAACCTGCTGCTGGTTAACGGCGGTTTTCGCCACCTGATAAATACCGGCGAAAGCCCTGAACCGATCCAGAACAACGCCGGCGGCGACCTGCTGATCGAACTCAAGCCGGAGGATGTGCATACCGACCTGCAAGCCGCCGGCCTGCACATAGCGCAGGCGCTTGGTGTGCCGTGCTGGTACGACCGCCGAGGCAAATAACCACCGTCTGCCACCCGGACGCTCTTGATAAAAACTTTGAGCATCCGAATTTCCACTTGAAAAGTTCGTCTGTTCCGAGTATACACCAGGATAAAACTTTACCGGCTCATCATTAATCCTTGATGCAGTCTTAATCATGGTATGGTTATATTACGCTTTACCTTGTGCTTCGTTTTTGTTTAAGGTCTGATATGAGTGAAGAACGTCCTCTCATCCTGTTCACCAACGATGACGGCATTGACTCGCCCGGTCTGTGGGCCGTCGCGGCGGCTTTCGCCGACATCGGCGATATTCTGGTGGTTGCGCCGCGTTTGCAGCAGTCCGGCACGGGGCGCAGTATGCCCATCACCAGCGAAGGCCGCATCTACCCGCGTGAGCTGCCGATGAACGGCCACCCCTACAAAGCCTACGCCGTAGATGCCACGCCCGCCCAGGCGGTGCAGCACGGCGTATTGGAGCTGGCCGACCGGCTGCCGTCGCTGGTGGTATCCGGCATTAACTACGGCGAAAATACCGGCAACGGCGTCACCATCTCTGGGACGGTGGGCGCGGCGCTGGAAGCCGCCAGCCTGGGCATCGCGGCGTTGGCTGTGTCCCTGCAAACGCCCAAAGACCTGCATTTATCTTACTCGAACGATGTGGATTTTAGCGCCGCCGCTCATTTTGCCCGCTTGTTCGGCCAGTGGTTGATCGCCCATCCAACCCTCCCGGACGATGTGGACGTGCTGAAAGTGGATGTGCCTTTTGACGCCACGCCGGAAACGCCCTGGCGCATCACGCGGCTGTCGCGCCGCCGGGTGTACTGGCCGACGCGCCCGGAGCGCATCGCACTGTCGGACATCGGGCGCATCGGTTATGAGTATGATACCAACCCGGCCAAAGCTGAGCCGGACTCGGACGTTTATGCGATTTTAGAGGACAAAGTTGTATCGGTCACGCCGATCAGCCTGGATATGACCTCGCGCACCGACCTGTTCCGGCTGCGGCAGTTGATCTCCGGCGAGAAAAAATACGGCGCGAAGTAGGCATTCAGTCGTCCAGGTCGTCGTCGTCATTCCCCAGGCTGCACGCATCCTCCAGCGCCATCTCCCAGGTGTCGCTCAGTTCCACCTGGCGGCTTTCCAGCTCCAACTGCTCGTAAATCCACAGCCAGGCTTCCTGATGTTCGTAGCGGGGGTTGATTCGCACCATCACGCGCCCGCCCTGGGGGCGCGCCGCGAACGGCGGCGGCATGTAGGAAACATTCAGCACGCAGTTCAGGTTGGCGACGAACTGTAAAACCGGCAGGTCTGCTGTCAGCCAGAAGCTCCAGATGCCGTGTTCGTGGAAGGGATCGGTCATGTCGAACGGCCTGGGACGGGGCGGAAAAGCCCCTGGAACAGATGAGGAAGGCTGTATCGAATAAGGAAGTGTCATTTTTCTAACCTCGCCCCCACACATAAAACGCGCTTTTTCTGAGCCTACACAATTTTGCCCCGTGCGCCAACCCCGCAATGCTGGGGGGATTCTGGCGCGCTGCCCTGAGCGGGCAGTTCCGGCCTTGGGCCGTGTTATAATACACACCGGTTGACCGGGCAGCATTGATGGCCGATCAGCTACAGCAAGAAGTTGATCTGATCGCCGACCATCCTTCCGGCGGCGCGAAAGAAAGCTGTGCCGCTGTGAAAGATGCGTGGCTCTATCTGAAGGATAGGTTATGGATAAACCAACCAGACTGTGCC
>JAPKMO010000231.1 GCA_026645945.1 Anaerolineae bacterium | reverse complement strand
CCTGTGCGGCGTCTGCGTTACACTTTCCACTTATCATCGGCAGGACAGGCATATGACTCGACTATCCCTCAACCCCAACAGCAAACCGATTCGGCAGTATTTCGAGATGGTGAGCGAAAAACGCCAGATGGGTTTGGTGGCCGAAGGCAACGTCGCCCCGGCCTTCGCCGATCTGCTGGGCCACTGCGCGCAGAAAGCCGGCTTTCGTTTTAACGAACAGCACCCGCTTAAGCTGCCCAACAATCGCAGCATCCGGCTGGACGGCGCGGTGCTGACGCGCTTTAACCTGCGCTATGGCGCCTGGGAAGCCAAAGACAGCCAGGATGACCTGCGCGCCGAAATCAAAAAGAAGTTCGAGGCCGGCTACCCCCGCGATAACATCCTGTTCCAGTCACCCGATCAGGCCATCCTGTTCCAGGACGGGCGCGAGGTGCTGGCCGCCCACCTGGACGCCCAAAAACCCCAGGCGCTGGTGGACATCCTGGAAGCCTTCTTCAGCTACAGCAAACCGGCCTACGACGAATGGGAACGCGCCGTCGCCGAGTTTAAAGACCGCGTGCCGGAAGTGGCAAAGGGCCTGGATGAACTGATCGAACGCGAGTACACGCGCAGCCTGGCCTACAAACAGGCCTTCGACCGCTTCTTCGAGCTGTGCCGCCGCGCCATCAACCCCAACCTGAGCAAAGACGCGGTTGAAGAAATGCTCATCCAGCACATCCTGACCGAGCGCATCTTCCGGCGCGTCTTCCAGAACGAACGCTTCACCCGCCAGAACGCCATCGCCCGCGAGATCGAAACGGTGGTGGACGCCCTGACCGGCAAATACTTCAACCGCGACGACTTCATGCGCGAGCTTGACCACTTTTACGGCGCGATTGAAACCACCGCCGCCACCATCCACGATTACAACGAGAAAACAGACTTCCTCAATACGGTTTATGAGCAGTTTTTCCAGGGCTTCAGCGTCAAGGTGGCCGACACGCACGGCATCGTGTACACCCCGCAGGCCATCGTGCAGTTTATGGTACGCAGCGTGGAAGAGCTGCTGCGGCGCGAGTTCGACCGCAGCCTGGCCGACCCCGGCGTGCATATCCTCGACCCGTTCGTCGGCACCGGCAACTTCATCCTGCGCGTGATGGAAGAAATCCGCCGCAGCAAACCGAGCGCCCTGGCGCACAAATATACCCACGAACTGCACTGCAACGAGGTCATGCTGCTGCCCTACTACATCGCCAGCATGAACATCGAACACGCCTACTACGAGGCCGCCGGCCAATACGCGCCCTTCGAGGGCATCTGCCTGGTGGATACTTTCGACCTGGCCGAAAACCGCCAGATGAGCCTGTTCACCGAGGCCAACACCCAGCGCGTGGAGCGCCAGCGCCGGGCCGAACTGACCGTCATCCTGGGCAACCCGCCCTACAACGCCGGGCAGGTGAACGAAAACGACAACAACAAAAACCGCACCTACCCGGTGATTGACCGCCGCGTGCAGGAAACCTACACCCGCGCCAGCGCCGCCACCAACCGCAACGCCCTCAGCGACCCCTACGTGAAAGCCTTCCGCTGGGCCAGCGACCGCATCGCGGACGAGGGCATCGTGGCTTTCGTCACCAACAACGGCTTTCTGGATGGCATCGCCTTCGACGGGATGCGCTACTGGCTGGGGCGCGAGTTTTCCGCCATTTACCATCTGGATTTTAAGGGCAACGCCCGCACCAGCGGCGAACAGCGGCGCAAAGAAGGCGGCAATATCTTCAGCGATCTGATCCGCGTCGGCGTCGGCATCACCTTTTTAGTCCGCCGCAAAGACCATGACCCGAATATCCCCGCCCGCGTTTATCTGTATCAGGTGGATGATTACCTGAAGGCCAAGCAAAAGCTGGCCGTCATCGAGGACAAAACGCTGGCGCAGATACCGCTGCGCCTGCTGACGCCTGACGAAAACAATACTTGGCTGACGGAAGGGCTGCAAACAGACTGGGACGAACTGCTGCCGCTGGGGACAAAAGAAGCCAAAGCCGGGCGCGGGCAGGCGATTTTTGAAATTTATAGTGGTGGCGTGAAAACAAACCGTGATGCAGTTGTCTACGACTACAACCCTGAACAGCTTGAAAACCGGGTAAGTCAAATGATCGAAGCCTATAACGCGGAGGTTGACCGCTACAAACGCGCAGGCCGGCCAAAGAATATAGATCAGTTTGTGAAGTATGATGCCGTTAACTGGAGTCGTGACCTGAAACTGGATTTGCAGCGCGGGCATTACGCCGAGTTCAACCGGGCCAAAATCCGCGCCAGCCTGTACCGGCCATTCACTAAAAAGGCACTCTTTTTTGACCCGATTTTGAATGAAGAAGTCTACCAGTTCCCGCGTATCTTCCCCACGCCGGAGACGGAGCGCGAGAACCGCGTGATTTGTGTGAGCGGCGTGGGCAGCAATAAACCCTTTATGGCACTGATGACCAATTTCATTCCATGTTTGGACTTGCTGGAAAAGACGCAGTGTTTCCCGCTGTACACGTATGAACCTCACCCCCCGGCCACCTCTCCATTGCATAGAGAGGGGGAGTCGGCAGCGCGGGCTTATACGCGGCGGGACAACATCAGCGATTGGGCGCTGGCCCAGTACCAGGAACATTACGGCGACGCCAGCATCACCAAAGAGGACATTTTTTATCACCTGTACGCGCTGCTGCACCATCCCGCCTACCGCCAGCGTTACGCCGCCAACCTCAAGCGGGAACTGCCGCGCGTGCCGTTTGTGACAGTCAGTAGTCACCCGTCTGTAGTCTCCAGTCAGGAAACGGCGGGCGGCGCTCAACCGGAAACCGGCGACCTGGGACTAACGACTAACGACTTGGGACTAACGACTAACGACTTGGGACTAACGACTAACGACTTGGGACTAACG
>JAPKMO010000230.1 GCA_026645945.1 Anaerolineae bacterium | reverse complement strand
CATTCATCCTCCCCTGTATACGGGGGAGGTGTCCCGAAGGGACGGAGGGGGTCGAGAAGCAGATTGAGAACACTTGTACCGTTTAGATGCGATTGCCCCGCTGTTTTTTCTTTGCTTGCAGCACGATTTCCCTGTCATCCACTATAATGAATGCAGCAGGCATTCGGTTTTCTGGGGGGAACTCGTGACCGAGGCACAAACGCTTTTTCAGGAGGCAGTCGCGGCCATCCGCGACCGGAAAAACATCGCCGAAGGGCGGCGGCTGCTCACCCAATCGCTGCGGCTGGACCCGAACAACGCAGCGGCCTGGCTGTGGCTGGCGTGCGCGGTCAGCGACCCGGATAAACAGCGCCAATGCGTGGAGCGGGCGCTCCAGATCAACCCGGAACATCCACAGGCTTTAGCTTTAAAGGAGCGGCTGGCGGCGCGCCAGAACCACGCCCGCCCGCCCGCCGAGCCAAAACGGCAGGATGACGAAAAACGCATCCAGGCGTATTTAGAGCAGGCGCAAAAACGGCTGGATGCCGGCGACGCCGAGGGCGCGGTCGAAGGGTGGGTGCGCGTGCTGGACATCCGTCCCGATCACGAAGCCGCGCTGGGTAACGCCGTTCGGCAGCTCTCGCGTTTGAAATACTTCGATGACGCGAAGGAGCTGGTCTGGCGGGCGCTGGACGGCGGCACAACTCATCCTTCGATTTACCTGACCGGCATTGACATCCTGCGGCGCGAGGGGCGGCACAGCGAGGCGGACGACCTGCGCCGGCGGTTGGCGCTGCTGCCCACCGCCGACGAGAGTCTGGTCGGCGAGACGGTGGATCATTTTATCCTAAACGGTCTCATTCAGGATGCCTGCGACATCCTGGCGCAGGCCGTTCAAATGCGCCCGAACAGCCAGAAACTGCTGCTGCGCCTGGCCGACCTGAACGATGGCTTGGGGCAGGAGGTCGAGGCGCGCCGCCGTTATGAGCAGGTGGCGCGGCTGGGGCTGCGGACGCCGGAGGGCAAACAGGCCGACGCAAAACTGCGCGCGTTCCCCCCGGTGCTGACCGACCGCGAACGCGGCAGCCTGCTGCTGGCCGTGCGCGAGGCGCTGGGGGGCGGGCTGTTTCTACTGCTGATGGGCTGGCAGGACGCTGGCCTGGATATGACACGAATGGGCGCGCCGCGCTGGGCCGGCGTGGCGGTCGGCACGCTGGGCGCGTACCTGCTGGTGACGGCTACTTCGTCGCCGCAGCAAAAGCCGCTGGCGGGTTGGTTGGGCGGAAAACCCGCCGGGACGGAAACAGACGGCACGGCCTCCGCGCTGCCGATTCTGCCGGTCGAGGCGCGCCTGCTGCTGGGCGTGGCTGGGCTGCTGCTGGTGGCGCTGGCGCTTTATCTGGTGTTCAACGTTGCCATCGGCCTGCTTACCACTGCCGCCCCGCCGGAATTTTATGTCCCGTCCTTTGATGAGGTTTTTGGATAAACACTTATGCTGCTGTTCCTGATTTTTCTGCTGATCATCCTCATCACCTTGTTCGCGCGTTCGATCATCTTCCCCATGCCGCTCAGCGACGTGGGCAGCGTGCGCTACCGCACCGTCCCCTGGATGACCTTTCTGCTGATCCTCGCCAATTCGATCATCTTCCTCGTCTGGCAGGCACCCAATCTGTACCAGGGCGGCGCGCTGGTGGACGAAGGCAACTACAGCGGCTACTCCATGCTCTACCAGTACGTCCGGCAAATCTGGACGTATGGGTATCGCGGCATCTTTTTGCGCGAGGCCGTCAGCATCGGCGCTTTCGCCACCTTTACCAGCATGTTCATGCATGGCGATATGTGGCATCTGCTGGGCAACATGATCTACCTATGGACGTTTGGCCGCCGGGTAGAGGACGCCTGCGGGGCGTGGCGCTATCTGGTTTTTTATCTGCTGGCCGGCATGGTAGCGAACGTCGGCTCGGACGTGCTGAACCGGGCGCAGGCGGACATCCCTGGCATCGGGGCCAGCGGCGCGATTTCCGGTGTGATGGGCGCGTATCTGATTCTGTTCCCCGGCGCGATGGTGACGAGCTTCTGGGGCATCGGCATCGTGCTGCGCCTGCCAGCCGTGCTGGTGATGAAAGCGGTGGGCGTCAAAAGCGTGGCCGATGCCCCAATCTGGCGCTGGACGATCAAACTGCCAGCCTGGACGCTGCTGATTTTTTTCCTGGTGACGAACACGCTGCCGTCGCTGGAGGTTTTGCAGCGCGGGAAGGATTACGGCGGCGTGAATACCCTGGCGCACCTGACCGGCTTCCTGGCCGCGATTGTGATTTTCCTGTTCGTGCGGAAAGACCTGCTCACGCGCTATTTTGCCGGGCGCGCCTTGTGATGTGATACAATGAGCGCAGTCAGGCAGCGAATTATTAACCCATTAATCGAAAAAAGGAGATTACCCGTACCATGTCCGAAGAAACGAACGAACGGCCAGAAAAGGCCATAGAAGAAGCCGTCGAAACTACCGTCGAAGCGGCGCGAGAAGCCGCCGCCAATACCAAAAAGGCTGCCGCCGAAGCCATCCAGTCCAGCCGCAAAGCCGCTTCAAAAGCGGCTGCCACCTCAAAAAAGGCTGCCGGCAAGGCCGCTGCCGATACCAAGAAGGCCGTCAGCAAAGCCGCCGCCGACACCAAAAAGGCCGCCGATAAAGCCGCCAAAACCACCAAGAAGGCCGTCGGCAAAGCTGCCGGCACAACCCGCAAGGCGGCCAAAGAAGCGGCGGAAAGCGTCGAGGAAGCGGTCAGCAAATCGCCCGTTGGCGAGGCGCTGGACGAATTCCTGGATCACCAGCGCAAGGCGGCAGAAGAAGCCGGCAAAGCCCTGCAAAGCCTCATCCCGGAAGGCGTGCGCTCGCATGGCAAAAGCGCGGTCGAGGAGATGATCGAGGGCTATCGCTCGCTGTTTAATTCCATCCTGGATGAAGTCGAAGCGACGGTGAAAAAGGTCGTGCCGGGCGGCGACAAAAAAGAGGCCGCCGGCCAGGAAAAACCGGAAGCGTAATCGCCCCGCGCGGCGGTCAGACCTTCAATCCGCCGCCCGCCTTGAGCCT
>JAPKMO010000022.1 GCA_026645945.1 Anaerolineae bacterium | reverse complement strand
CCCGTTATCAGTGGGCTAAGGACAGTGGGCTAAGGACAGTGGGCTAAGGACAGTGGGCTAAGGACAGTGGGCTTAAGCCCACTGTCTATCAGGCCCATTCTTTTCCGGTTATCCATAAGAAGTTTTATTTTCAAGGGAGAAAAATCAAAAACAACTGGCACAAGCGCTTTACAATTCATTAACATATTCTTAAAATAAAGATTCTATTTTTTAGCCCTGGAATTACCGGGCGCCGGTATAAATAAGGAGTTTCTATGAAAATCCGCAGACTCTCTATCGTGTTCGCTGTTTTAATGGTTTTGCTGTCGTTCCAGGGGCTGCTGGCGCAGGACGCGCTGGGGTCGGAAGGTAACCCGATTCAGGTCTTTTTTGTGCCTTCGGTAGAAGCGCAAACGATTACCGCTGGCGGCGAAGTGATGGCGCAGGCGCTGGAAGAAGCCACCGGCCTCAAGTTCGAGGTTTTCGTCCCCACATCGTATGCTGCAACGGTCGAGGCCATGTGCAACGCGCCCAGCAGTTCGATGGGTTTCATCCCGGCGGCGGGTTACGTGATCGCCAATAACCGCTGCGGCGTGCAGGTGGCGGCGGCGGCGGTGCGCCGGGGCTGGAATGTTTACTGGGCGGCGTACATCGTGCGCCGCGACAGCGACATTTACACCTACGGCGACCTGGCCGGCAAAAGCTGGGCTTACCCGGACGCCGGCTCGACCTCCGGCTTCATCGTGCCGTCGGTAGAACTCCAGGCCGCCGGCATCGAGCCGGGCAACCGCGTGGAAGCGGGCGGCCACAACCAGGTAGTGCAGGCCGTCTACAGCGGCGAAGCCGATTTCGGCACCACCTTCTACAGCCCGCCGCTGGTTCCCGGTGCGCCCTGGCGCATCGGCGACCTGCCCGAACCCTATGATCTGACGGTGGACGAGTCCCGCATTGGCGAAGACGGCAACCTGTACGTGGGCGACGTTCGCATCCTGGACGCGCGCGCCAACATCCGCGAAACCGCGCCGGACGTGGTTGACCAGGTTCGCATCCTGCGCTTGAGCGCGCCCATCCCGAACGACACCCTCAGCTTCGGCCCGGACTTCTCGCCGGAACTGCGCGACCAGATTTTGGACGCGCTGTATGCCTTTGCGAAAACCGAAGCCTGGGGACAGTCCATCGGCAGCGAAGATTTTTACGGCTGGAGCGGCCTGGCCCCCATCACCGATGCAGGTTATGACCCGGTGCGCTTGCAGTTCCGCATCCTCGGCCTGACCGAAGCGGACATCTTTGGTGGTTAAGTATTCGATTGCGCGGCAGCAATAGGGTATATTACGGGCAGAGGTTTTCCTCTGCCCGTGTGTTTTATTGAGAGTTGTTTATGCTCATCATCGAAAACCTGACCAAAATCTATGAAAACGGCTTCCAGGCGCTGAGCAATATCAATCTGGAAATCCCGGAAGGGCAGTTCGTGGCGATCATCGGCCTGAGCGGTTCGGGCAAATCCACGCTGCTGCGCTGCATCAACCGGCTGATTGACCCGACCGAGGGCCGCATCATCTGGCGCGGGCTGGACATCACGGCGGCGACCGATGACGAACTGCGCCAGATTCGCCGCCGCATCGGCATGATCTTCCAGCAGTTCAATCTGGTTAAACGTTCCAGCGTCATCACCAATGTGATGAGCGGGCGGTTGGGGTACATCAACCCGCTGTTCAGCCTGGTGAACTACGTGCCGCGTGCCGAACACGAACGCGCCCTGGCCGCGCTGGAACGGGTGGGCATCACGGAAAAGGCTTACCAGCGCGCCAGCTCGTTAAGCGGCGGGCAGCAGCAGCGGGTGGGCATCGCGCGGGCGCTGATGCAAAACCCGGAACTGATGCTGGCCGATGAGCCGGTCGCCAGCCTCGACCCGGCCACTTCCCATTCGGTTATGAAGTACCTCGAACTGCTCAACAAAGAGGACGGCATCACCATCCTGTGCAGCCTGCACTTTTTAAGCCTGGCGCGCGCGTATGCCGACCGGGTGATTGCGCTCAAGGATGGCCGGCTGGAATTCGACGGCCCGCCGGAGCAGATTGATAACGAACGCTTCCGCCAGATTTACGGCGAGGACGCGGTTGAGGTGGAGATTCATTAGGAGCGGCGTTTATGTTAAACCGGCTTACCTCGCGCGGCGCGCAGCGCCGCCTGCTGATGGTGGTGGCTGCCGCCGCCGTATTGATTATCTTCGCCTACGGCTGGTCGGTGACGGACATCAACCTGAACCGCCCACAGGAGCCGCTGCGCCAGCAAAACGTCGGCAATGCCCTGCGCGAACTGCTGTCCCCCAACATCTTCCAGCAGGATTACACCATCATCAACGCGACCACCCCCATCCTGATGGACTGCCCGGCGGACGGCAGCGCGCCGGCCCCGGCAGAGCCGACCGGCGGCGACGAGCCGCATGTTGTCGTCACCCCGGCCTGCGCCCGCAGCGGCGAACTCGTCACCGTGCAGGGGTACAATTTTTATCCCGATTCGCTGGCGCGCATCAACTGGATCGCCGCTGATGGCGAGCGGCGCATCCGGCAGGTGGTGGGGACGAGTAACGACAATTTTGTGACCAACCCGGACGGCACGTTCACGGTCGAAATCGAAGTGCCGCGCATTCGTGGCACATCCGGCCAGACGCACACCGTCGAGGCGCAAGGGCGTTTTCCGGCAGGGCTGCCGCGTTTTAGCGACACAACCGGCCTGGTGCTGGAGAAGATGATCGAAACCATCTTTCTGGCTTTGATCGCCACCTCGCTTTCGATTTTACCCTCGGCCATCCTCAGCTTTTTCGCCGCGCACAACCTCATGCGCCCGGTGCGGATGTCGTTGGGCAATCTGCTGGTCGGCTTTGCGCTGCTGCCGGTCGGCTGGCTGCTGGGGACGGAGGTGCTGGGACGCATCGGGACGCTGGCCGTCAACGTGGGCAAAGGCGCGGGCTTCAGCCTGGATGCGGTCGGGGCGCTGTCGTCGTTATTTCTGTTCGCCGCCGTCACATCCTCGCGGGCGCAGGCGTCAAGCATCAGCCTGAACAGCGATCACCTGCGAGAAATCGCCAGCAAGCTGCTGCTGGCGGTGGTGGTGGTCGCCGCCATCGGCTTGCTGGGCGGCCTGGGCATCCTGTTCGGCGGCCTGTTTACCGAAGGTCTGCCGCGCTACCTGTCGAACTTCATCGGCTCGCTGGGCCAGCTGGTCGAACTGGCGATTCTGCCGATTGCCGGCATCACCGGCGCATTCACGGTGTCGTCGGCGGGCATGTCGCTGGCGCTGAACGGCCTAAAAAAGCTGCACGGCGCGCCGGCGCACCTGCTGGGCGGTGCGCTGGGGGCCATCTGCGGCGCGATTTTGATGGGCATGGTGGCGTCCATCGGGATGCAGGCGGCCTGGTTGGGGCTGCTGCCCCCCGTAGCGGCGGCCTCGCTGGCGTCCGGCATCCTGCCCGCGCTGTACCGGCGCTTCGTCCCGCAGCCCGCGCGCCCGACGGCCACCAGCCGCTCGATTCAAACCGCCCTGTCCTGGGTTGGCATCATTGTGGCGCTGGTGGGGACGGCTGCCGTCCTCAACGTTGACCGCGCCGTGATCGCCGGCACGCTGCCTTCGACGCGCAGTTCGGTCAGCCTGCCTGGCCTCACGCTTTATCCCTACGTTACCCAGGCGATGCTGATCGGCGCGGTGCTGGGCAGTCTATCCGCCGCACTGGCCGGCACAAAGGCCACCTTCCCGCTGGGCGAAATTCTGTACAATACCACCCGCACCATCCTGAACGCGCTGCGCTCCATCGAGCCGCTTATCATGGGTCTGGTGTTCGTCATCTGGGTCGGCATCGGGCCGTTCGCCGGCGTGCTGGCGCTGACGCTGCACTCCATCGCCTCGCTCGGCAAGCTGTATTCCGAGCAGATCGAAAACATAGACAGCGGGCCGATTGAAGCGCTGCAAAGCACCGGCGCGAACCGCCTCCAAACCATCATGTACGCGGTCGTGCCGCAGATCATCCCGCCGTACATCGCCTTCACCATGTACCGCTGGGACATCAACGTGCGTATGTCCACCATCATCGGCTTTGTGGGCGGCGGCGGCGTGGGTTTCCTGCTCCAGCAGCAGATCAACCTGCTGCGCTACCGGGACGCCGGCGTGGCTGTGCTGGCAATCGCCATCGTTGTTTCGGTGCTGGATTACGCCAGCGCCTCCATCCGCGAGCGCGTGATGTAGCTAAACCGCCGGTTAGCGGTTTCCAGACGGGGCGGCCACACCAGGCCGCCCGTTTTTATGCCCTGCCCGATGGGAATTTTCTTCCCCAACTGTGCGAAAAAATAAAATCTCATTAAAATGTAAATATCGCCAGTGAGTTTAAGGTGGGTTGTAATGAACAGGGCAATGAATCTGGGGCGGTTGAAGGTTCAGTCTTTCGGACCGGCGTTCTGGGGCGCCGGCGTGGGTGTGGTTATCATGGTGCTGATTCACATCCTCACCACCGACAGCGGCGGGTGGCTGGTGCCGGTTCAGGCCGACGGCAGCATCATCACCTTCATCGGTAATTACTTCGGCTTTTTCTTCACGCGCGTGCCGGGTTTGATTATCCTGGTCGCCAGCATCGTCGTTTACATCGCGGCGACCGTCTCGCTGCAATCCAACAGCGGCACAGAAGCCGCCTTCACCGGCGTCATGCGCGGCCTGCTGATCGGCTTCGGCAGTTCCTTAAACGGCGTGCTGGCCTACAACATCTATACGCCGGCCTTTGGTAACGAGACGGTGGGTTTAATCATCGGCATCGTGCTGTTTGTGCTGGGTTTCATCGCCAGCATCGGCGCGGTTTCGCAAAACGGTTTTTACCAGGGGGTGATTGGCTGGCTGTGCTGGGCCGCGCCGATGTCCTGGGGTGCGTTCGGGGTCGGTTTAGTTCTGCTGGTCATCAGCATCGTGTTCGGGCTGCTGATCGGCTGGCCGTTTAACGTGCATCTGTTTCGCATCGGCGGCGACCCGGCCAACAGCGCGCCGAGCATCAAGGGCAAGCTGGCGCAGGCCAGCTGGCCGACCGGCACGTTATTTCTGGTCGGCGGCATCGGCAGTAATTTAAACTACGCCGGCACTGCCTACAATATGGGAAACATCGGTTTCATCCACCGCCGCGCGGGCGGCGACTTCCGCGACCATGAGGCCGGCCACAACCTCAATCTGTTCGTTTTTGGCTGGATCGTTCATTACGTCGGCGCGGTAGATGAAAACATCATCGGCTACCGGCATCTCGCCTTTGCCGAAATGTGCGCCGAAAGCAACGACCCCCACGCCGCTAACGCGCTGGAAATGTGGGCGTAATCCTTTCCGCGTTTTTGTCGGGGCAGCCCGGCGCGGCTGCCCCACAACATCATCCCAATCCGTTAACGCCGATTCTGTACCAGACCTGCCAGCACGCCCGGCACGTGCCGGAGCTGCACGATCAGAATGCCCGCGCCGGCCAGAATTAAGCCGGCGGCCTGCTGCGCGCCGATGTTTTCGCCCAGGAACAGCCAGGCCAGCAGCGGGGTAAAAACCATCATCAAATTGTTGATGAGGCTCGATTCCAGGGCGGACAGCACACGCAGGCTGCGATTCCAGAGCGTGAAGGCGAAGGCCGTGTTCACCACCGCCAGCCAGACGATAATCAGTATGCTGGACAGGCTGAGCGCCGGGAAACTTTCGACGGCCAGGCCGGCCCCCAGCAGCGCGCCCGCGCCGATGCCCATGCTGACGACCGTGACTGCCAGCGGCGGCAGATGCTCCCGCCGGTTGATCGCGCGTCCCATCAGCGCAGAAACGGCGTTCGCGGCCACGCCCACCAGCCCGATACCTACGCCCAGCAGCATGTCCCCCGGCAGCGCAGCCGGATAAAAAAACACCAGCGCGCCCGCCAGGTACAGCCCCACGCCGCCCCACTGCGCCCGCGTCGGCGGCTCGCGCAGGGCCAGGGCGCTCATGCCGGCCACCAGCGCCGCGCTGAAGGTCATCAGCAGGTTGAGCGTGACGGCAGGCAAATATTTTAAACCGAGGAACTGCGTCCCCTGGGTGACAGCGTAAAAGATCAGCCCCAGGGCCACCACCGCCAGCCAGTCCCGCCGGCTGAGGCCGCGTAGCGCCGCCCAGGTGGACGGCTGCCCCAGCGACCAGACGGCCAGGCAGACAAACGCCAGGCCGTAACGCAGCCCGGCGAAAATCAGCGGCGGAATCGCATCGCGCAGGCCGAATTTAATCAATACCCAGGATGTTGACCACAAAAACGCGACGAACAGCGCCGCTGCCGCAGCGCCCGTATGGGGGGAGAGCCGTTTGAACACCGCGCACCTCTGATGGCGCGTTTATTGTATAACATCGCCCAAATTCTTGCGAAACAGAAATTTTCAAGGTACACTGGACTTAGTTGGTTGGCGCAACAAACAAGCTGCATCCGGCTGCCAGAAAAATATTTTTGTGCCGAAAAAAACAGCTCATATTGGGCGGGGAAATGGTGCTGCATGTCCAAGCGATCCCCCACCCGCACCGGCGATCAAGCCCTGGTGCGCGAAATAAATCTTTCGCTTATTATGAACCATCTGCGCGAACACGCCCCGATTTCGCGTGCGGCGCTGGCCGAAATGACGGGCTTAAATAAATCAACCGTCTCCAGCATCGTGCGGGAGCTGATTGAAGGCCGTTTTGTTTATGAAATCGGCCTCAGTTCCGCCAGCATCGGGCGGCCCTCCACCCTGCTCAAACTCAATCCCTCGGCAGGGCATATCATCGGCGTGGAAATAGACGTAGATTCGATTTCGGTCGCCTGCGCCAATTTCGCCGCCGAGGTCATCTGCCAGCGTAAGGAATCCACCGGCGGTTGGAGCCAGGCAGACGTGATGGCGCGCGCGCTGGCGCTGATGACGGACGCCGCGCAGACCGGCCAGCGAAGGGGACTCAGCCATCTGCTGGGGCTGGCCCTGGGCGTGCCGGGGCTGGTGGATCATGAAACCGGGATGCTGCTGTTTGCCCCCAACCTGGGTTGGGAAAATGTCCCCCTGCGGGACATCCTGCGCCGGCATTTCCCCGATACCCCGATTTTTGTGGACAACGAAGCCAACCTGGCCGCCCTGGGCGAGTATTTTTACGGCGCGGCGCGCGGCTACGATACGGTGCTGTACATCAGCGCCGGCACCGGCCTGGGCGGGGCGATTGTCAACCAGGGGCATCTATTTAAGGGCAAGCTGGGATATGCCAGCGAGTTCGGCCATATGACGCTGGAAGCCGACGGCGAGCCGTGCAACTGCGGCAATCGCGGCTGCTGGGAAACCCTGGTCAGCCCGCCGGCCCTGTTCCGCCGGATTCGCCGCGCGGTCGAATGGGGCGAAACGTCGGTTCTGGCGGAGTGGGTGGAGCGCGACTGGTCGCGGCTGACCATCCCGATGGTGCTGGAAGCCGCCCGCCGGTCGGATGACGTGGCGCGGACGGCGCTGGAACAGGTGGGGCATTACCTGGGCATCGGCATCGCGTCGCTGGTGAACGCGCTCAACCCTGATCTGGTGGTGTTGGGCGGCATGTTAAGCCTGGCGAGCGATTTTTTGCTGCCGGTGGTGGAGGCGGAACTGCGCTGGCGGGCGCTGCGCTGGAACGCCGACGCCGCCCGCGTGGTGCTGGCGCGGCATGGAGCCGATGCCTGTTTGATGGGAGGGATCGCAGTCGTCCACCAGAGCATTCTCACGCAGTCGGTGGCAGCGCGTTAACCCGAATATTACGGACGTTGAGTAAAGGAGGCAGCAGCGGTCAACCATTTGAACGTTGAACGGAAGTTTTTCGAGAAACGCTTGCAACGAACCTTTTTCGAAAATAGGGCTTTAGAAGGAGATGAGTCTGTATGTCTAAACAACCCCGCTGGTTCGCAGCACTGATGATTTTCGCGCTGTTGGCGCTGGTTTCCGTCAATGTCGCCGTCGCGCAGGATGGCATCACTCAGCTAACTATCCTGTGGGCGGAATGGGACCCGGCCAACTACTTACAGCAGATCGGCAACGAATATGAGGCCGAAACCGGCATCAAGGTTAACGTCATTCAGGAACCCTGGGGCAGCTTCTACGACCGCATGGCGGTGGAGTGGGCCGCCCAGGGCGACGCCTATGATATGGTCGTGGGCGACAGCCAGTGGATCGGCCAGGGGGTCGAGCAGGGGCATTATGTTGATCTGACCGACTTCCTGGTGAGCGAAGGCATCGCCGAAACCGTTACCCCGGCCACGCTGCAATATTACGCTGAATATCCCACCGGGTCGGGCCGGTATTATGCCTACCCCACCGAGGGTGATGCGGTCGGCTGGGCCTATCGTAAAGACCTGTTTGAAGACCCGCAGAACATGGCCGACTTCGAGGCCAAGTATGGCCGCCCGCTCCAGCCGCCGGAAACCTGGGCCGAACTGCGCGACATCGCCGAGTTTTTCACCCGCCCGGATGAGGGGCTGTACGGCGTGGGCGTTTATACCCAGATTGACTACGACGGCCTGATTATGGGCTTCCAGAACGCTTTCTTTAGCTGGGGCGCGGACTGGAAGAACGAAAATAACGAAGTCATGGGCGTCGTCAATTCGCCGGAAGCCGTCGAGGCGCTGGAATTCTACAAAGACCTGTACCGCTTCGCCCCGCCCGGCACCGGCAACGCCTTCTTCGCCGAAATGAACGATGTGTTCATCAGCGGCCAGGCAGCCATGATTATGAACTACTTCGCCTTCTTCCCGGCGCTGATTAACCCCGGCGTCAACCCGTATGCCGAAACCACCGGCTTCTTCGCCGGACCAAAGGGCCCCAACGGCGACCAGTATGTGTCGCTGGGCGGCCAGGGCCTCAGCATCCTCTCCTACATCAGCCCGGAGCGCCAGGAAGCCTCCAAAGCCTTCATCAAGTGGTTCGCCCAGGAAGAAGTGCAGTCCCGTTGGGCGGCTGTTGGTGGTTACACCTGCAATATCAACGTACTGGAGTCGGAAGAATTTTTGAGCAATACGCCCTATAACCCGGCGTTTGCGGATTCGATGACCTTCGTTAAGGACTTCTGGAACATTCCGCAGTTCGGCGAACTGCTGGAGCCGGCGCAGCGTTACCTGCACGCCTACGTGGTGGGCGGCGAAGGCACGGCCCAGGAAGCCCTGGACAAGATCGTGGAAGCGCACCAGGAAATCCTGGAGGATGCCGGGGTACTCGGCGGTTAGGCGTTCTCGGGAGGGCGGGGTCTTCTCGCCCTCCATCCCCTGCAATCCAGAAGAGGCGACTTATGCTGAAACACGAAGCCCAGGCCACCCCCGCCCCTGCCAGCCGGCCATCCAACCGGCGGCAGATCAGCGACCGCTCACTCAGCCAGCTTTTCATCTGGCCGACCCTGATTTTACTGATTATCATCAACATTTTCCCGTTGTTTTACAGTTTGTTTTTAAGCTTCACCAACTATTCGGCCATCGCCAACCGCCCGCCAGAGTGGATTGGATTTACCAACTTCGACCGCCTGCTGAACAGCAACGACATCTGGGGCTATTTTTCCCTGACGGGGCGTTACGCCCTGATTTCGGTCGGCTTGCAGACGGTGATCGGCTTTGGCCTGGCGCTGCTGCTGCGGAAGAAGTTCCGGGGCAGCGGCATCGTTACCACGCTCATCCTCATCCCCATGATGCTGTCGCCGGTCGTCGTCGGCCTGTTCTGGAAGCTGATGTTTAACCCCGCCTACGGCATCTTCAACTACCTGGTGGGTTTTAGCAATCCGGCCACCGCGCCGGACTGGCTGGCGAGTCCCAGCCTGGCGCTGTGGGCTATCATCATCGTGGACGTGTGGATGTGGAGTCCCTTCGTGATGCTGCTGTGCCTGTCCGGCTTAAGCGCCATCCCGGATTACCTGTACGAAGCGGCAGCCATTGACCGGGCGAGCGCCTGGTTCCAGTTCCGGCGCATCACGCTGCCGCAGGTCGCGCCGCTGCTGCTCATCGCCGTGTTGTTCCGCACCATCGAGGCGTTTAAAGCCTTCGACCTGGTGATGGGTTTAACCGGCGGCGGCCCCGGCAACGCCACCCAGATGATTTCGGTCGAAATCTACAGCCAGGCGTTTTTGGGGCAGTTCCGCACCGGGCGCGCCAGCGCGCTGGCGTATATCGTGCTGGTTATCATCATCGCCGTCAGCAACGTTTACATCCGCACCTTAAACAAAGTGAGGGAGGGCTAAAATATGGCCGCCCAACCAGTGCCTCATCCTGCGGTCAACTATTCCACGCGGGTGGATGAAATCAGCCCACGCGCCCGCACGCTCAACGGCATTCGCGCCGTGATCGTCCTGCTCATCGCCCTGGTGATGCTCATCCCGGTGGCGTGGATGACGCTGACGGCGTTTAAATCGCGCCCGGACGCGGTGGCCGTGCCGCCTAAGGTGCTGTTCGAGCCGACGCTGGAGGGTTTCGTCAGCCTGCTGACCTCCCGCCGCCAGCTGACCACGCAGCAGATCGAGGAATACAGCCAGCGCACCGACCTGAACTGGGCCGACCAGATCGCCCTGTCGCGCGGGCAGGCCATCACCGGCCCCAGCAACTACCCGCAGCGGCTTGCCAACTCGCTCATCATCGCCGGGGTCAGCACCATCTTTTCGGTGGCGTTGGGGCTGCTGTCGGCCTATTCGTTCAGCCGCTTCAACATTCCCGGCGCGGGTGACCTGCTGTTTTTTATCCTCAGCACCCGTATGCTGCCGCCGGTCGTCGTCACCATCCCGGTTTTTCTGATGTACCGCGCCATCGGCATTTACGACACACACCTGGGCATGATTATCCTGTACACGGTGTTTAACCTGTCGTTTTCCGTCTGGCTGCTGAAAGGCTTCCTGGACGAAATCCCGCGCGAATACGAAGAAGCGGCGATGGTGGACGGTTATACCCGCCTGCAAGCCTTCGTCAAAATTGTGCTGCCGCAGTCGCTCACCGGCATCGCGGCTACGACGGTTTTTTGCCTGATTTTCGCCTGGAACGAATACGCCTTCGCGCTGATGTTAACCGCCGACCGCGCCCGCACCGCGCCGCCGAGCATCCCCTCGGTGCTGGGGACAGGCGGCATCGAGTGGGCGGCCATCGCCGCCGGGTCGCTGGGCTTCCTGATTCCGGTGGTGATCGTCACCTTTACGCTGCGGAAGTACCTGCTGCGCGGCGTAACCTTCGGGGCGATCCGCCAATAAGTAGGGGACAACATGGCAACCATCCAGCTCCAACAAGTGGAAAAAAAATTCGGCGATGTGTATGCCGTCCAGCCGATGGATTTAACCATCCAGGACGGCGAGTTCGTCGTGCTGCTCGGCCCGTCCGGCTGCGGCAAAACCACCACCCTGCGGATGATCTCCGGCCTGGAGGCCGTCAGCAGCGGGCAGATTTTGCTCAACGGGCGCGACGTGACCTGGGCGCACCCCAGCGACCGGGACATCGCTTTTGTCTTTCAGTTTTTTGCGCTCTACCCGCACCTGTCGGTATGGCAGAACATCGCCTTCCCGCTGCAAGCCCAGGGCGAAAGCGGCGCGGAGGTGGAAAAGCGCGTAGCGGAAGTGGCCGCCCTGCTGCGGATCGAACACCTGCTGCGGCTGCGCCCCGGCGCGTTGAGCGGCGGCGACCAGCAGCGGATCGCCCTGGCGCGGGCGCTGGTGCGCCGCCCGGCGGCCTTTTTGATGGACGAGCCGCTGGGGGCGCTGGATGCCGAACTGCGCGAGACGATGCGCGCCGAAATCAAGCGGCTGCACATTGACCAGCACGCCACCACCGTCTACGTCACCCACGACCAGATCGAAGCGATGGCGATGGGCGACCGCATCGTGGTGATGTCCAACGCGGTCGTGCAGCAGGTCGGCACGCCCGCCGATGTGTACCACAAGCCGCACAACCTGTTCGTGGCGCGTTTTATCGGCAGCCCCGGCATGAACCTGCTGTCCGGCGGTTATGCCGACGGCATCGTCGCCCTGCCGGGCGGCAATCGTTACCCTGTGCCAGAAGCCTGGGACCGCGCCCTGCGCGCCCGGCTGGGCCAGGCTGGCCGGGTGATCGTCGGCTTCCGCCCGGAAGCGACGCGCATCGGCGGGGGCGGCGCGCTGACGGCAACGGTGTATGCCGCCGATATGCACGGCGGTTATACCATGCTGCACCTCAGCCTAAACGGCGAGGACGGCGAGATGGTACATGCCCGCGCCAGCCGCCAGGAACATTTTAAGATCGGCGAGGTGGTGCGTTTTGACCTGCACCCGGACATGGTGCGGTTCTTCGACGCCGAAACCGAAGTCGCCCTGGAGGAGGTGCGCTGATGAGCAACGTCGCCCTGCAAAACATCACCAAACGCTTTAAACAGGTTACGGCCCTGCGCGACGTTTCGTTAACCATCAATCATGGTGAGTTTTTCGTGCTGCTTGGCCCGACGGGCGCCGGCAAAACCACCACCCTGCGGGTGATCGCCGGGCTGGAAAAGCAGGACGAAGGCAGCATCCTGTTTGACGGCGAGCCGGTAGACGCGCTCATGCCCGCCGAACGGGACATCGCTTTTGTCTTCCAGCAGTATTCGCTGTACCCCAATATGTCGGTTTACGACAACCTGGCCTTCCCGCTGCGCTCGCCGCTGCGGAACATGCCGGAGGCGGACATTCGCCAGCGCATCCACCACGCCGCCGAAATCCTGCATATCGGCCACCTGCTGGAACGCAAAACGGCGCACCTGTCCGGCGGGGAAATGCAGCGCGTGTCCATCGGGCGCGCCATCGTGCGCGAGCCGCGTATTTACCTGATGGACGAGCCGCTTTCCAACCTGGACGCCAAACTGCGCGAGTCGCTGCGGGTGGAGCTTCAGCACATCCAGAAGGTGCAGTCCAGCACCATTCTGTTCGTCACGCACGACCAGATTGAGGCGCTTACCATGTCCGACCGCATCGGCGTGCTGCGCGAGGGGCAGATTGTCCAGACCGGCTCACCCAGCGACATCTACGACCGCCCGGTGGATACCTTTGTGGCGCAGTTGGTCGGCACGCCGCGCATCAACTTGATGCCCGCCCGGCGCGAGAACGGCACGCTCCACGTGGCCGAAAGCACCATGCACGTGCCGGCGCCCGATACGCTGCACGCGGCTTTCATGCTTGGCATCCGACCGGAGGACGTGAAACCATCCCCGGACGGCGAGTTCGCCGGGCAGGTGGCGCTGACCGAGCCGCTGGGCGTGGAAACCATCGTTCACATCCGCTCCGGCGCGCAAACGCTGTTGAGCATCGTGCCGGGCATCACCGATTTACGCATCGGCGACGAGGTGCGCTTTAATGTTGTCCGCGAGCGGCTGCATTATTTCGACCAGGAAGGCCGGCGGATTGTTTTGTAGAGATCGTGTTTTTATGGGCGCGGTATGCCGCGCCCCCACAGAATGGCTTGTGTCAAAAATGTCGTTTTTTAAGGAGGTCAACTCGTGAGATTCGGGGTGAATACCTGGGTATGGGTTTCGCCGCTGACGACGGCGGAACTGGAAAACCTCGCGCCGCACGTGGCGAGTCTCGGTTTCGACTGGATTGAAGTGCCGGTCGAAGGCACGTCGGACATAGACTACGCCCGCGCGGCGGACATCATCAAAGCCAGCGGCCTGGGCGTGAGCGTGTGCGCCGCCATGGGGCCAGACCGCGACCTCATCCACCCGGACGCCGCCATCCGGGAAAACGGCGCAGCTTACATTCGCCACTGCATAGACGCCGTGAAGGCGCTGGGCGGCACGAATTTTGTCGGCCCGCTGTATTCGTCGGTCGGGCGTGTGTGGCAGCAAACACCGGAAGAACGCGCCCAGGATATGGCCGTGCTGGTAGAGCAGCTTAAGGCGCTGGCCGACTACGCTGGTGAACGCGGTGTGGTGATGGGCGTCGAGCCGCTCAACCGTTTTGAAACCAGCTTCATCAACCTAGCCGCGCAGGTGGCCGAAGTGGTGGAGCGGGTCGGCAGCCCGGCCTGCCAGATCATGCTGGATACGTTCCACATGAATATCGAGGAACGTTCTTTAGGCGATGCCATCCGGCTGGCCGGCAAACGGCTGGTGCATCTGCACTCGTGCGAAAACGACCGGGGCGCGCCCGGTTCCGGGCATGTCCCCTGGGCGGACGTGGCGAAAGCCCTCAAAGACATCGGCTATGACGGCCCGGTGGTGATCGAATCGTTCACCAACAAGGTGAAAAGCATCGCCCGCGCGGCGGCCATCTGGCGACCGCTGGCCGAAAGCCAGGACGCCCTGGCGGCAAACGGGCTGAAGTTTTTGAAGGGCCTGCTGTCGTAGGGACATGATGCGGATGCAGCGATAAGTAGGGGCGCAAGGCCTTGCGCCCCTGATACAGAAAAAATGTTATGTGAGGAGAACCATTTATGCCAGACAAAATAAATGTCGCCATCGTCGGCCTGGGGTTCGGCGCGGAGTTCATCCCTATCTATCAGGCGCACCCCCACGCTAATATGTACGCCATCTGCCAGCGCACCAAAAGCCGCCTGGACGAAGTAGGCGACACCTTCGGCATCGAAAAACGCTACACCGATTTTGAAGAGCTGATCGCCGACCCGAACGTGGACGCCGTTCACATCAACAGCCCCATCCACCTGCACGCGCCGCAAAGCATCGCCGCGCTGAAGGCCGGCAAACACGTCGCCAGCACCGTGCCGATGGCGACGACGGTCGAGGAATGCCGCCAGATTGTCGAGGCGCAGCAGGCATCCGGCAAAAAGTACATGATGGCCGAAACGGTCATTTATTCCCGCGAGTTCCTGTACGTCAAGGAGCTGTACACCACCGGCAAGCTGGGGCGCATCCAGTATTTACGCGCCACGCACCAGCAGGAGATGCTGGGCTGGCCGGGTTATTGGGAAGGCCTGCCGCCTATGCACTACGCCACCCACGTCGTCAGCCCGTGCCTGGCGCTGGCCGGCAAGGATGCCGAGTCGGTAACGTGTTTCGGCTCTGGCCGCATCCAGGAACATCTGATTCCCAAGTACAACTCGCCCTTCGCCATCGAAACGGCACACATCAAAATGCACGACTCCGACCTGGTAGCCGAGGTGATGCGCTCGCTGTTTAACACGGCGCGCCAGTACCGCGAGAGCTTCGACGTATACGGCAGCAAGATGTCGTTTGAATGGCCGCTGATCGAACACACCGCGCCGGTCGTGCATATCGGCGAAAGGCCGCGCCACATAGACGTGCTGGACTACGCCCACCTGCTGCCGGAGCCGATTCAGAAGTTCACCACCGGCGGCGTGTACGGCGGGGAACAGCAGCATCTATCGTTCATCCAGGGCAGCGGTCATGGCGGCTCGCACCCGCACCTGGCGCACGAGTTTTTGATGAGCATCGTCGAAGACCGCGACCCGTTCCCGAACGCCCGCCAGTCCGCCAATTGGACGTGCGTCGGCATCCTGGCGCACGAATCGGCGCTGCGCGGCGGCGAAACAATCAAACTGCCGGACTTCACGCTGTTGAAATAAGGGCAGGTCTGCGGCCTGCCCCCACAAACGATAACAGATGTTTTCTACCAAAGGAGACTTACGATTATGTCACGACCCGTTACGTTGTTCACCGGCCAGTGGGCCGACCTGACCCTGGAAGACGTGGCGAAAAAAGCCAGCGCCTGGGGCTTCGACGGCCTGGAACTGGCCTGCTGGGGCGACCATTTTGAAGTTGACCGCGCCCTGGCGGAAGACGGCTACGTGCAAAGCCGCTGGGACATCCTCAATAAATATAACCTCAAATGTTTCGCCATCAGCACCCATCTGGTCGGCCAGTGTGTTTGCGACGACCCGATTGATAACCGCCACAAGAGCATCCTGCCGGCCCGCCTGTGGGGCGACGGCAGCCCTGAAGGCGTGCGCCAGCGCGCCGCCGAGGAGCTTAAAAACACGGCCCGCGCCGCCAAAAAGTTCGGCGTCGGCGTCGTGAACGGCTTCACCGGCAGCAGCGTATGGGCCAAGCTGTATTTCTTCCCGCCCACCAGCCAGGCCGATATTGAAGTCGGTTATAAAGATTTCGCCGACCGCTGGCTGCCTATCCTGGAGGTTTTTAAGCAGGAAGACGTTAAATATGCCCTGGAAGTCCACCCCACCGAAATCGCTTACGACATTATCACGTCGGAGCGGGCGCTGAAGGCGATTGATTACCATCCCAACTTCGGCTTCAACTTCGACCCCAGCCACTTCATCCACCAGTTGTTTGACCCGGTGGAGTTCATCAACGAGTTCCCGGATCGCATTTTCCACGTCCACGTCAAGGACTCGCGGGTGCAGCTTACTGGGCGCAACAGCATCCTGTCGTCGCACCTGGACTTTGGCGACCACCGCCGGGGCTGGGACTTCGTTTCGCCGGGGCGCGGCGATGTAAAGTGGGATCGTATCATTCGGGCGCTCAACCGCATCGGCTACCAGGGGCCGCTTTCGATTGAATGGGAAGACAGCGGCATGGATCGGGAATGGGGCGCGCCGGAGGCGCTGAAGATGGTTCGCAGCCAGGACTTCACGGCCTCACAGGCCGCCTTTGACGCCGCCTTCGCGGCTAAAAAGTAGGAGGCCAACATGAGCGAGAGTGGTGGTTTTACGACGATGGCCGGCGCGCGGGCGGAAAAAGAAGCCCCGCAGATCGGCGTCGGGATGCTCGGATACGCCTTCATGGGCAAGGCGCATACCAATGCTTTCAAAAAGCTCCCCTACATGATCTATCCGCCGCCCGCCGTCCCCACCCTGGCGGCGATCTGCGGGCGGAACGAGGCCGCGACCGCTGAGGCGGCCCGGCGCTACGGGTACGCGCGCTATTACACCGACTGGCGCAAAATGCTGGAAGACCCCGCCGTAAAACTGTTCGACAACGGCGGCCCCAACGACGCCCACGCCGAACCGTGTATCGCTGCCGCCCAGGCCGGCAAACATATCCTGTGCGAAAAGCCGCTGGCGCGCACGGCGGAAGAATCCAAAACTATGCTGGATGCGGTCAACAAAGCCGGCGTCAAACATATGGTGGCTTTCAACTACCGCTTCGTGCCGGCCATTCGGCAGGCGCGTTTGTTGATCGAAAGCGGCGCGCTGGGGCGCATTTATCACTTCCGCGCCATGTACCTGCAAGAGTGGATTATGCCGCACTACAACACGCCGATGATCTGGCGGCTGGATAAAAAAGTGGCCGGCAGCGGCGCGCTCGGCGACCTGGGCGCGCACATCATTGACCTGGCGCATTATCTGGTTGGCGGCATCAAGGGCGTCAGCGCCATGGCCCAGACGTTCATCAAAAACCGCCCCAACGCCGACGGCTCGATGGGGACGGTGGACGTGGACGACGCATTCGTGGCGGCGGTGGAGTTTGAAAACGGCGCGCTCGGCACGCTGGAAGCCACCCGCTTCGCCGCCGGCCACAAAAACTATGAAGTGCTGGAGATCAACGGCGAGAAGGGCAGCATCCGCTTTAACCTGGAACGCATGAACGAACTGGACGTGTTCTGGGTGGGCGACGAGCCGAAAGAAACCCAGGGCTTCACCAATGTCCTCATCAGCGAGGGGTATCATCCCTGGTGGGAAAATTGGTGGCCGCAGGGCCACATGATCGGCTGGGAACACACCTTCGTGCATGAAATCGCGCATCTGCTGGACTGCATCGTTAACGACAAGGCCGTAGCCCCCATCGGCGCGACTTTCGAGGACGGCTACCGCGCCGCCGTCGTCTGTGACGCGATTCTCGAATCGGCGCAGGGCAAAAAACAGGTAGACGTGAAGTATTAGTTCGTGGTTTGCCGGGGCGGGCTGGACGGCCCGCCCCCATTGATGAGGACATCACCCATGCCCGGAAAACGCCTTCGCCCGCCAACGCCGCTGCTGGTGGCTATCGTCGTTCTGTTGATCGTGGCGGCGGTCTTTTATCCGATCATCTCGGCCATCATGCCGAAGGAAGACCTCGACCGCGCCATCCTGCTGCTGGCCGTGCCGTTTTTGGCGGTGTTCATCGCCATCCTGCTGACGTTCATCTCGTTTATCTTCGTGCTGGCGTCGGCGCTGAACAACAAAGTTCACCCCAACCGCTACCGCACCATCGAACTAAGCATCATCGGCGGCATCGTGCTGGGGCTGGTGGGCATGTTCCAGCCCTTCGCCATCGAGCTGTACCAGTTGGGTTTTCTGCTGCTGCTGTTTTCCACGCTGGCGTTCATCGCCTGGAGTCACATCATCCCAGGGCAGCACCGGCGGGAAACGTCGAAAAATGGCTGAGTCACGGCGATAGAGCGATGTCCACCTGGTAATCGCCCAGGCCGTCCAGGCCGATCCAGAACGGGCGCACCAGTTCATAATCGCAGCCGCCCTCGGTGACAAAACGCAGCCGGATGTTCAGCGAACGGGCGGAGTCGTCGCGCCGGATTTCGATCACGTCATGACGGGCGGTGCAGCCGCGCCCGGCGCTCCACAGCCCGGCCAGGATGCGCCCGCCGGAAAAATCGAATGGGTGGCGTATTACCGGACGGCGGCACAGGCGGCTGCCGTCGGCCTGGTCGTAAAACCGGATATGGTCTTCCGCGCCGCGCAGCACGAAGACCCGCCCGGCGGCGTCCAGCGCGGCCTCGAAGCAGATGCCGCTCATCACCGCGTTTTCGTCGCTCCAGGGATAAACCGGCGCAGGCGTGAGTGTTGGCGTGGGCGTGGCGGACGGGGCGGGCGTTGGGATGGGCGCGTCCGCCGCCATCGGCGCGGCAGGCGGCATCAGCGGCCCGGCCACGCAGCCGAACAGCAGCAGCACAACCACCGGCCAGCTATAATTGAGAAATTCCGAACTTCGTGTAAATGAACGTACCATTAAGATTAACAAACTCGCTGGGATATTAAAAGCGTGGTAAGATGCAGTAGATCAATTATAAGCTGATTATGCCAGGATACCGGTTTTATGCGCATCCTCATTATCTCGGACATTCACGCTAACCTCACCGCATTTGAAACGGTGCTAAAAGATGCCAGGGGCGATTGGGAATATGTCTGGTGTCTGGGGGATGTGGTCGGTTATGGCCCGGACCCGAACGAGTGTGTGGAGCTGTTAAAAACGCTGCCGCATCTGTGTCTGGCCGGGAATCATGACTGGGCGGCGCTGGGGCGGCTGGACATCCGCACCTTCAACCCCGACGCCCGCAAGGCCGTCAACTGGACGCGCGAAACCCTCACCCCGGAAAACACCGCCTATCTGGACGCCCTGCCCACCACCTTCGTCATCGGCAGCTACACCCTGGCGCACGGCAGCCCCCGCGAGCCGGTGTGGGAATATATCCTGGAGCCGTTGATCGCGGCGCTGAACTTCCCGCACTTTGAAACGCCCTACTGTCTGGTCGGCCACACGCACCAGCCGGTTATTTACGAACAAATCAGCGATGACGGCGAGACGGAAGCCATCGCCCCCGCCTACCGCCAGTCGCGGCGTTTGAACGGGCGGCGGCAGATCATCAACCCCGGCAGCGTCGGCCAGCCGCGCGATGCCAACCCGGACGCTGCCTACGCCCTGCTGGATGTCGAAACTAACACCTGGGAACACCGGCGTATCCCCTACGATATCGCCTCGGTTCAAAAACGAATGCGCGGTCATGGGATGCCGGAACGTTTGATTACCCGCCTGGAACACGGCTGGTAAACCTGTATGCCGCCAGCCGACCTCAGCCCGACCATGCGCGACTACCTGGCGGAAGTGTACCGCCTGTCCGAACGCAGCCAGACGGCGGGCGGTTATATCGGCACATCGGCGCTGGCCGACCAGTTGGATGTCAGCCCGCCCGCCGTCAACCGCATGATTACCAAATTGAAGGATGCCGGCCTGCTGGAACACGAACCCTACCAGGGCATTCGGCTGACCGAAACAGGCCGCCGCGAAGCGCTTAAGGAGCTGCGCCGCCACCGCATCGCCGAAGCTTTTCTGGTAAACGTGATGGGCTTTAAGTGGCACGAAGTCCATGCCGAAGCTGAGCAGCTCAGCCGAGGCATGAACGAAACGCTGACCGAACGTATGGCGGCGATGGCCGGCTACCCCGCCGTCTGCCCGCATGGCGAGCCGATACCCACCCCGGAAGGCGAGATAACGCCGCCGGACGACTGCCTGCTGTCCGAAGCGCCGCACGATGCCGATCTGGAAATCACCCGCGTGTTAACCCGCGAACCGGAACGCCTGGAATATCTGGCGGCGCTGGGGTTGACGCCCGGCACGCGGCTGCGCGTGCTGCACGCCGCGCCATTTCATGGCCCGCTTCAGTTGAAGGTGGGGCGGGAATACCGCATCATCGGGCATAATCTGGCGGAATTGATCCGGGCGCAGGTGGTTTAACGTCCGCCTACCTGCACCGCCGGTTCGCATCTCATGGACAGCGGGTTTCAGCCCGCTGCCAGTAGGTTAAAGCCGACAGGGGGACAGTGGGTTTCAGCCCGCTGCCAGTAGGTTAAAGCCGACAGGGGGACAGTGGGTTTCAGCCCGCTGCCAGTAGGCTAAAGGCCGACAGGGGGACAGTGGGCTTAAGCCCACTGTCTATCAGGCTCATTCCCCTTATTCGGTCGGCTGTTTTTGCTCGTAAGCGGCCTCCTGCAATGCCCTGATGTCAATCTTCTTCATCTGGAGCATGGCATCCATGACCCGTTTCGCTTTTTCGGGGTCAGGATCATTCATCAGTTCCGGCAGCGCCGCCGGGATGATCTGCCACGATACGCCGTACCGGTCTTTCAGCCAGCCGCACTGTTCCGCCTCAGGGTGGGCAGAAAGGGCGTCCCACAGCCGGTCAACCTCGGCCTGCGACTCGCAGTCCACGTAAAACGAGATCGCCTCGGTGAAGGTAAAGGCATGTTCCAGATTGCTGTCCATCGCCATGAATGCCTGGCCGTTGAGGTTGAACACGGCATGAGTGACCGTCCCCTCCTGCCCGGCTGCGCCCGCGCCGTACCGCTCGATCTGTTTGATGCCTGAATTATCAAACAGCGACGTGTAAAACGTCATGGCTTCTTCGGCTTTTCCGTGCTGCTCGCCGACGAACATCAGGAAGGGCGTGATCTTTTGCGCCCACGCGCCGAGCGTGAGCTGCCACGAAAGCCCGTATTTATCCTCAAGCCAGCCAAATTTTTCGCTGAACGGATACTGCTGAAGCGGCATCAGCACCGAACCGCCGCCGGAAAGTTTGCCCCACATCTCGTCAACTTCGGCTGCGGTTTCACAGTTCACGAAAAGGGATATGGCCGGGGTAAATTTGAAGGTCGGGCCGCCGTCGAGCGCCATGAACCGCTGGCCGGCCAGTTCAAATATGCCGGTCAGGACTTTGCCTTCCATGCCGGCCATCGGCCCTTCCAGCGGCCCGTCGGGATAACGTTTGATGCTGATGACCCGCGAGTCCGGGAAAATCGAGGTGTAAAAATTCATGGCTTCTTCGGCCTGGGTGCTGAACCATAAAAACGGCGTAATTTTCTGCATCCTGCTGCCTCCCCAATTCAACCATCCGGTTATTGACCAATAAAACTCATGGATAAACCAATTGGACTGTGCCTGATCTGATAGCCGAACAGTGGGCTTAAGCCCACTGTCTGGTTGGTTTACGGATAAACTCTAAGGCCTCACTATCTATCAGACTCATGCTTTTCCGGTTAGCCATCACCTCAAAACAGTATAGCTGCGTTCCTGCCACGAGTCAAGAACATATTTTCTATTATCGGGGGTTTGTCAAAATGGGCAGCGTAGGGAAACGCTGTGACGCGGGGAAAATCTCGCTTACTGCCAGCATAAAGCCCGGCAGCACCTCGCCGCCGTCCGGCGGCCCGGCTTCACACTGAAGGTGGCAGACATCTTTCCGTAACGGCAGCCCCACCGCTACCCCGGCAGCATCTTCGGCAGAATCGCGTCCATCAGCACCGCCGTTTCTTCCAGCGATTGGTAATCGTCGGCGTAGGAAATCACGTCAAGCTGTGGGTCGTAGCTCCAAAAGCCCACCGCGTCGTACAGATAGCGAATGTAGGTGTAACAGATGCCCAGCACGATGCGCGAGTACACACCGTAGGCCATGTACGGGAAAAAGAGGATCACCCCCCGGTCGTGCAGGTACAGCACCACGCCCAGGTCTTTGTTGGGGTAGTGCAGCTCCACGTCGCCGCCGGGCGCGCGCACAGGGATGAGCGTGGGGTCGAGTTTGAGCATCAGCCGGGCCAGCGCCTTCGGCTTCAGTTTGCGCACCGGCCAGAAGGCTTCCGGCTGGTTAAGGCTCTGGCCGTTCTGGAACAGCCATTCCAGCATAGACGGGGACAGTTTGCCGGTTTTCGGCACGTACAGGTGAATTTCGTAGATCATAATGCCGTCTCAGGTCGCCGGTTGATAAGTCAAAAACGCCGTTTCATTCAAATCATTTTATGACCTTTTTCCGGCGGCAGCGCCAAAACGTTTAGGCGCGCGCTTTTTTCTCGCGCAGCAGCCCGATCAGCAGCATCACGTTATCCACCGCCTCCAGCGGCAGGCTGAACCATTCCTCGCCGCCGGTCGTCAGCAGCGCCAGCCGCCCGCCGGCTGTCCGGTAATCGCCAAAATCCGCCCAGGGCAGGCTGCGTGCGCCTTCGTGCAGCCCTTCGGCGCTCAGGCGCAGCGTATCGGAAAACAGCACGCGCTCGCCCTTCGCCAGCCGGTCGCGCACGGCAGGCGTGATTTCCCGCAGGATGTGGTTTTCCAGCCGCTCGCCCAGGTCGCCGACGCGCCGGTACAGGCCGCCGACTGCAATGCGCTGCTCCTGGATGGTT
Organism: Anaerolineae bacterium; assembly: GCA_026645945.1. Classification (GTDB taxonomy): domain Bacteria; phylum Chloroflexota; class Anaerolineae; order Aggregatilineales; family Phototrophicaceae; genus CFX2. Next base: position 26,133 of record JAPKMO010000022.1, on the reverse strand, counting down.
ATCAGCGTCAGCCGGTAGACGGCGCGCCGCAGCAGGCCGCCGAAATAGGCATAAACTTCTGCCCGCTGCCGGATGCTGCGGATTTCGGCATAATGAAAAAAGACCACCCGCGAACCTTCCCGGTAACTGAAGCCGTTTTCATACAGCACAATTTCGCGGTTCCAGAAGTGCAGCACGGCCCAGCCGGCCACCAGCGCCGCCAGCGCGGTCAGGCCGGCGGTTAGGGGCGGCCCCCAGCCCGGCGTCTCCGCCAGCGTAAAGTTGAGTGCCGTCCCCACCAGCACGACGAACGCCCCCGCCGGCAGCAGCAGCCGCGTCCGATCAACCGGGTAGGTGGCGACAACCGCGCCAAAAACCGGGTCTGCTTCCAGCATAGCCGCTAACCGGCGCGCGCCTGCGAAACCGTCAGATTATCGTATTCGACCGTCAGACCCAGCCGGCTGGCGGCGGCGGCGGCCAGCCCCACCTGCCCGCGCGTGTAGGTGTCGTCAATGGCGTCGCCCATAAATTCGCCGTTGATATACAGCGCCAGGTAGTCGCCCAGGCACACCACGCGCAGCGTGTTTAAAGCCGGCCCGGTGTTGATTTTGTCGGAAGTTGTCCAGTCCACCAGCGGCACGACGCTGCGCCCGCGCGCCCGCATGATGGCAAAACGCCCCGCGCCTTCGATGAGGAACAGATACCCATCGCCGTTGTTGGCCTGCGGCGCGACCTCGGCGGCAGATACCGCCGGCGTGCTTTCGGCTTCCGGCGTGGCTTCGGCCTCCGGGGTGGCCTCCGCGAACGGGTCGTCCAACGGCACATTCTGGCCGACGCTGCCGCGCATCCGGCACATCACGCCGTAGACGGTATTCTGGCTTTCGGTAATCTGCCGCGCTTCTACGTCAATCACCACGTCGTCGTAACTGTCTCCCCACTGGCCGTACCACACTTCGCTGTCGCCTTCGGTCACGACCATGCGGTAAATGCCGTCGCGGACTTGCAGCCGCGCCGCCCCCTCACCATACGTGCCTTCTTCAAAGCTGCCCGGTTCGCTGAAATCATAATAGGCCAGTTCATCGCCCTTGACGAACTTCCTGACCGGGACGGACGGCGGGGCGCAGGCGGCCACCAGCACGCTAACCAGAATCAATAACCCAGTCCATCGAATCACGCTCAACGCTCCTGAATGCAGGCTCATGCCGGGGTGCGCGCCCAGGACGCACACCGATAGTTGTACCACATATCCACCTTCGATACACCTTTCCAGTTCGCGCCACTCATCAAGTTATTAGGCGGGGGATTTATAACGTCCGGCATAACTTTCGCATTGGTGATAAAATGTGAAAAGCGTAAAGGTATGGAGTGGAGGGCGAAGCGATGGCTATGGAACAGGTTTTTCAGGCGCAGGCGGCGCACCAAGATGAGCTGCTTGCCAAGCCGAACGTGGTCGGCGTGGCGGTAGGACGAAAAAATCTGACGGGCGAACTGTCGGTGGTGACGCTGGTGGAGCAGAAAAAACCGCTGGCGGCGCTTTCTGCCGAGGAAGCCGTGCCGAAGCAGGTGGACGGCGTTCGCACCGACGTGATCGAGGTGGGCTACCTGCGAGCCTTCCAGAACCCGCGCGACCGTTTTCGCCCCACCATCCCCAGCGGCGTCAGCATCGGCCACTATAAAATCACCGCCGGGACGCTCGGCACGATTGTCACCGACCGGACGACCGGCGAAAAACTACTGCTGTCAAACAATCACGTGCTGGCGAACAGCAACGATGCCCTGGTGGGCGACCCGCTGTTACAGCCCGGCCCGACCGACGGCGGCCAGAACCCCGCCGATATGGTCGCGCGCCTGGAACGCTTCGTCCGCATCCGTTTTACCGATGAAACCGAGACGCCGCCCCCGCCGCCGCCCGGCGAAAGCTGCGACATCGTAGCGGTGATCGTCGCGCTGACCAACGCGCTGGCCGCCCTGCTGGGGTCGAGTTCCCGCGTCGCGCCGACCACCGCCAAGCCACAAACACAGACGACGGTCACAGCGCAGGTGCCGACCAACGAGGTGGATGCCGCCGTCGGCAAACCAGTAGACCCGAATATGTTCACCGGCGAAATTTTGAACATCGGCATGATTAGCGGAACCAAAGCGGCCACCCTGGGCATGAAAGTCCGCAAGATGGGGCGCACGACCGGCTACACTGAAGGCACAATCAACCTGCTGAACGCCACCGTGAACGTGGCCTACGGCAGCAAAACGGCGCGTTTCACCGGCCAGATCATCACCGGGCCGATCAGCCAGGGCGGCGACTCCGGCTCGCTGATCGTGGACGGGACGGAAAACAAGGCCGTCGGCCTGCTGTTCGCCGGCTCGAACCTGGCGACCATCTTCAACCCGATTGACCGCGTGCTGGATGCGCTGTCCATTAACATTTAAAAATGCTTGCAGGGGCGCGGCTGCGCCCGGTACGACTGCCGGCTGAGTAGGAGGTTTACGGATATGGTTCAGGATGCAGAAATGGCAAAAGCGGCGCTGGTGCAGGCCAAATACACCGACGAACTGATGCAAAAACCGCACGTCGTCGGGGTGGGCCTGGGGCTGGCGCAAAAAGACGGCCAGCCCACCAACGAGGTTGCCGTGATCGTGATGGTGGACGAAAAAGTGGCTGCCGAGATGCTTTCGCCGGAGGATGTGATTCCGGCGCAGCTTGATGGGGTGCGCGTGGATGTGCAGCCGATGGGTACGTTCGTCGCGCAGTGATGCCAGTCCAGACGGGGGCGCTCGGCGCGCCCCCACCCTTTTAGCCTCCTCCAAAATTTTGCCTTTGCTCCTTTGCGCGCTTTGCGTTATGTTTTGAATTGACCTCACACCGTAACATTTTTTATGGGACAAGCCCGCATGGCCGGACGCAAGGAAACCGTTCGCAAACAGATCGCCGAAACCATCGCCGAGCCGGTTGCGCCTTTTGAAGAAAAAATCGCCCATACGTTAAAAGAAAAAGGGGAATTTGCCGGACATTTAAACGCCGAACAGCTTTCGATCATCTTGCGGAAGGTGCTGTTTACGCTGGTCGGCGAGCAAAAAGTGGCCGGCTTCGACGTGCCGATCACGCACAACGTCAGTGCCATGCAGGTGACGATTGCCCGGCGCGAGGCCGCCGTGTTCGCCGAAGTGCATGTCCACAGCCCGATTGTGGCTTTCATCCAGTTCCGCTATACCCTGGAAAACGACCGCCGCTGCCCCGGCAAAAAGCTGCATCTCAAACGCGGCCAGGTCGAGGTTAAAGAAGTCACCCGCCCTTTTGACCTGGGGGCGCGGGCGGCGCTGGCGATCCTGGGTGTCAAACAGATCGCCCTGCGCGAACTGAGCGACCCGAACGCGGTCATCCGGCGCACGCTGCCGCAGCAGTTGGCGCGGCTGGGTTTTCAAGAATCGCTGGCGGAAGTGGAACTGGAACTGCTGGCCGATGATACCATGCGGGTGCATCTGAGGGTGGACCCGTGATAAGCGTCATCGTCACCGTTCTGAACGAAGGCCAGAGCATCCACCGGCTGCTGCGTTCCCTGGCCGCGCAAACGCGCCCGCCCGACGACGTGGTGATCGTGGACGGCGGCAGCCGCGACGACACGGTTTCGATCATCCAGCAGTATGCCGAGGCGCTGCCGCTGCGCCTGCTGGTCGAACCCGGCTGCAACATCAGCGCCGGGCGCAACCGGGCCATAAGCGCCGCGCGCGGGGACATCATCGCCGCCACCGACGCCGGGGTGGAACTGCGCCCGGACTGGCTGGAAAACCTGACCCGCCCGCTGCTGCAAAACCCGGCGCTGATGGTTTCCGGCGGCTTTTTTGACGCCGACCCGCACACCGTTTTTGAGGCTGCGCTGGGCGCGACCACCCTGCCGCTGGCCGGCGAGATCAACCCGGCGGCGTTTTTGCCCAGCAGCCGCAGCGTGGCTTTTCGTAAATCGGCCTGGGAAGCCGTCGGCGGCTACCCGGAATGGCTGGATTACTGCGAAGACCTGATTTTCGACCTGCGCCTGAAGCAAACCGCCGGGCCGTTCGCTTTCGCCCCGGACGCGCGGGTGGACTTTCGACCGCGCGGCTCGCTGCGGGCGTTTTTTATCCAGTATTACCGCTACGCGCGCGGGGATGGCAAAGCTGACCTGTGGCGCAAACGCCATGCCATCCGCTACCTGACCTATCTGGTCGCCGCGCCGCTGGCGCTGCTGGCCGGCTGGCGGCTGCACCCGCTGGCCTGGGGGCTGTTCCTGGCGGGCGCGGCGGTTTACCTGCGCGGCCCGTACCGGCGGCTGCCGGCGATGATGCGCCGCCTGCCCCAGGCCGGTCCTGCCGGCTGGCTGCGCGCCGCTGCCCTCGTGCCGCTCATCCGCGCAGTGGGCGACTTCGCCAAGATGATCGGCTACCCGGTCGGCTGGCTGTGGCGGCTTCAACACCACCCCCCGGACTGGCGGTTTTGAACCTTTACGCCCCTTTCTGTGCAGTTCTTCCAAATCGCGGCGGCAAAAACCGGCGCGAATCACGGTTTGCGGGGACTGTGCTTTTTGGCTATAAATTGTTAGCGTCGGCTGCGTTTATTGGTTTGTATCTGTCCATGACCCACGCACCGCACCGGGTTTTGGATAGGTTTTTAATTGTTAAAGGAGTTCGTATGTTTAAGAAAGGCTTCGCGTTTTTTGTTGTCCTGTTCCTGGTGGCGCTGCCGCTGGTGGCCGTCGCCCAGAATGAACCCGTAATTCTGCGGTATCCGATCACGACCGACCCCGAACAGCTAAACCCCTTCATCAGCGATACCATCGCCGTCGGCACGGTCACGCGCAACATCTTCGAGTCGCTAACTGCTTACAACGCCGCCACCGGTGAGATCGAACCCGCCCTGGCGGAAAGCTGGGAAATCAGCGAGGATGACCAGGGGCGGCAGGTTTATACCTTCAAGATTCGCCCCGGCGTGTTATTCCACCAGATTGACGGCGTGACCTACGGCGAAGGTGAGCGCGAAGTCACCGCCGACGTGGTGCTGTGGAACTACCTGACGGCCCTTAACGGCGACGAAAACGTGTCCATCCGGGCCGGCGAACTGGATGTTATCAGCGGCGCGAAAGCCTTCACCGAGGGGACTGCCGAAGAAGTCGAAGGGCTGAAGGTGTTGGACAAATACACCCTCCAGATCACCCTGGATGCCCCCGACCGCCTGTTTTTAATTAATGGCATGATCTCTATTACGTCGCCGGTCGCTTACGAGCAGCTTGGCGAGGCCATCAACAACAAAGCCGTCGGCACAGGGCCGTTCCGGTTCGTGGAATGGCTGCGCCAGGACCGGCTGGTGCTGGAAGCCAACCCCGACTACTGGAAGCCAGGCGTGCCGAAAGTTGACGGCATCCGGTTCATCAACTTCGGCGATGCCAATACGGCGCTGCTGGCCTACCGCGAAAATGAGATTGACTTCCTGTTCAGTTTCCCAGATGGGCAGCGCGCCGCCGTCATCAGCGAATTTGCCGACGACTTTAACGAAAAACCCGGCCTGCATGTGCGCTACTGGGGCTTTAACATGAACAACGGCTTTTTTGCCGAAAACCCGCTGGTTCGTAAAGCCTTCTCGCACGCGCTTGACCGCGAAACCGCCTGGACTATCTTGGCAGAAGGCGCGCGCTTCCCGGCCAACCTGGGGATGCTGCCGCCGTCGTTCCCGGCTTCGACCCCTTCCGTCACCTATCCCTACGACCTCCAGCGCGCAGCGGAACTGCTGGACGAGGCCGGCTTCCCCGCCACCGGCGCGCCGCTGATCGCCTCCATCGAGGACGTTGAGCAGTGCTGGGGCGCGCGCGAGGGAATGCCGAACGTCCAGATTCACCTGCTGGAAGCTATTTCCGGCGAACCTCAGGTGGTGCTGTGGCAGGAAGCCCTGACCTGCCTGGGCGTGACGGTGACGTTTAAGGTTGAGGACGGCGGCACGTACTGGGACAGCATCGTCAAAGATGACGCTATGATCTTCACCAACGGCTGGGCGGCGGGCCTGGTTGACCCGTCGGACGTGTTCGACTTCCTCATCCTGGAAGGGCGCGGTTCGATGCGCTACAACAACCCAGAAGTTAACGACCTGCTGCGCCAGGCGCGGGTGGAACTGGACGAAGACGCCCGCAACGAACTGTACCAGAAGGTGCATGACATCGTGATGGAAGATGCGGTGGTCATCCCCTCGGCCTACAGCAAAGTGGCCTGGCTGCAAAAACCCTGGATTCAGGACTTCGTGCCGGGCGGCGGCGGCACGTACACCGCGCCGCTGTGGAACGTTTCGGTTAATGCTGACCTGAAACCCTGAAACATCGTAGGGGCGGGTTTAGAAACCTGCCCAGACCTGCTCTGCCTGAAAATACGAACAAGGGGCTTAAGCCCCTTGTTCTCAATCGCTTTAAAAAACCGACTTCGCCCGGAATGGGGGTTAACCTTATGACTAAATACCTGACTCGCCGCCTGATTCAGGTGATCCCCACCCTGCTTTTTATCTATACTATCACCTTCGCACTCAGCTACCTGATGCCCGGCGACCCGATCCGCGCCCAACTGGGCGAGGAATATTACCGCCTGCCGCCGGAAACCATCGCCGCGATGGAAGAATCGCTGGGGCTAAACCGGCCTTTTTTCGTCCAATATCTGGATTTTGTGACACGCATGGTGCGCCTCGATCTGGGTAAATCATACATCCAGAAGGAGGAGGTTTCCAACATCATCGGCTACCGGCTGCCGCGCACGCTGCAGCTAATGGCCGGGGGCATGTTCGTCTCGCTCATCATTGGCATCCCCGCCGGGGTTGTTTCGGCGCTCAAACAATACTCGTGGATTGACCACCTGCTGATGGTGCTGGCGCTGATCGGCCTATCCATGCCGGTTTTCTGGCAGGGCTTGATCGCGCAGCTTTTATTCACCCAGTCAAAAACCGGCATCGCGCTGTTCCCGGTGGCCGGTTACGGCGACGGCAACCCGGTTTATATGATTCTGCCGTCCCTGGTGCTGGGCACAAGCCTGTCCGCCACCATCGCCCGCGTCACGCGCTCGTCCATGCTGGAGGTGCGCGGGCAGGATTACCTGCGGACGGCGCGCGCCAAAGGGCTGACGCCGCGCCTGGTGCTGGTGCGCCACCATCTGCGGAATGCGCTCATCCCGGTGGTGACGGTGATCGGCTTGCAGGTGGCCGGGTTGATGACCGGCTCGCTGCTGACGGAGACGATTTTTAACTGGCCGGGGCTGGGCCGCGCCATCGTGCCGGCCATCCAGACGCGCGACACACCGGTTATCATGGGCATTCTGATGTACGGCGCGCTGACGTTCATCGTCATTAACCTGCTCACCGACCTGATCTACGCTATCGTAGACCCGCGTATTCGCTACGCCTGATGAGGGGAAACATGGCTTCCATCCATAAATCAACGGCTGTGCCGGATACGGCGGTGGTCAGCCTGGGGGAAATGCCGCGCCCCACCAACCAGCGGCGTTTTTTGCGCGCGTTTCTGCGGAATAAAATCGGCGTGTTGGGGCTGGTGATCGTGGCGGTGATGATCTTCTCGGCGGTGTTCGCACCGGTTATTTCGCCCTACGACCCGAACAAAACCAACGTCCGCGCCCGGCTGACGCCGCCCAACGAGACGTTTTTCCTGGGGACGGACGAATATGGCCGCGACATCTTCAGCCGCCTGCTGTACGGCGCTTCGATTTCACTGACCATCGCCGTCATCGCCCAGACCGTTTCGGTCGGCATCGGCGTGACGATGGGTTTAGTCTCCGGCTGGTACGGCGGCTGGATAGACGACCTCATCATGCGGCTGGCGGACGCGGTGTTCGCCCTGCCGGGACTGATCTTTTTAACGGTGTGGGTATCCATCCTCGAACCCAGCAAAGAAAGCATTTATCTGGCGCTGGGGCTGATCGGCTGGGCGGCGGACGCCCGCATGATGCGAAGCCAGGTGCTGTCGCTCAAAGAACGCGAATACGTGATCGCGGCGCGGGCGATGGGCGCTTCGGTGCCGCGAATTATGCTGCGCCATCTGCTGCCGAACGGCCTCGCGCCGACCATCGTGCTGGCCTCGCTGGGCATCGCCGGCATCATTCTGACCGAATCGGGTTTGAGCTTTCTGGGGCTGGGCGTGCAGATTCCCAATCCAAGCTGGGGGACGATGATTGACATGGGGCGCAACTTCACCACCAGCGCATGGTGGTACGCAGTCTTCCCCGGCCTGGCGATCATGATAACGGTGCTGGGTTTTAACTTCCTGGGCGACGGCCTGCGCGACGCGCTCGACCCCACGCTGTACGATTAAACCGGCTATCCCGCCAGCGCGCCGACCATCTGGCGGAAAGCGGTTTTATAATCGCCGGTGAAGTCAAAACGCGGGCTGCGCCGGATGGCGTCCGGCGGCTCGACGGGGGCGAGCTGCGCCAGGACAATGCGTTTGCCCTTCTCTTTGAAGAAGCGCCAGGCGGCCTCTACGCCCGCGTCGGCCACACCCGCCGGCGACAGCACCACCACCAGCCGCGCGCACTCCTTGAGCGCCGGGTGAACGCCGCCCGCCCACTGCACATCGTCTGGCGCGGACTCGTGCAGCCAGGTGGCGATGCCGGCTTTTTGCAGGTCGTCGGCAAGCTGTTCGGCCAGGGCGGCGTCGGCTTCGGCAAAAGCGATGTAGGCCGTGTCCTGCGACAGTTTGGCGCGCGTCCGCCCGCCCACTTCCACCGCTGCCGGGCGCGCCTGGCTGTTATGCGCCGCCGTGCGCCCCATCCGAAAAACCGTGCCGCCGCATTCCGGGCAGTCGCCGCGTGTGGCGGGCATTCCGCGCCGCGTCCACACCGGAACCGGGTCTTCGATTTCGACCGTTTTGCGGCAGCGCACGCAGTAGGCTTCTAACACGTCGTCGTCCACATCGTCGTAATCGTAATCGCTCACCAGAATTTCCTATCGTCTGTTCAGGCGCATAGGTTCGATTATATGTTATCATTGTCATTCGCGCGTGTCGTTATTGTGATGGGAAAAAGACGAAATGGATCAACCGGAACAACGATTTACCATGACCGAACCGGTGGAAATCGCCTACAACCGCTATGCGTTCCACTTTTCGACGCCGGAAGCCGAACTGATTAACTTTGTCGGCACGCTGGCGTGCGTGGCCGGCATCACCCCGCTGGAAAACGGCGCGCTGGTGGAAATTGACAATGAGTTCGATCCCGACGAAGCCTGGCATTGGGTTCGCACCGAACTGGAAGAGGAAATCAACGCCATCCACCTGGACGACATCTGGTACAGCGCCATCCAGTGGATTTTGTAGATAGGGCAGCGGCTTCCGGCGGGCAGCCACACCGGGCCGCCCCTGCTTCTCATCCGGTTACGGCGATTCTTCCCCCGCCAGCGACAAGCTGAACTGAATTTCCGACTGGCGGCGGCGGTAGCCATGCGGGCGCAGCGGCATGGGGTTTTCGGCATAATAACGCACCAGCCGGCCCAGGTACTCGCGCAGCGGTGTATACGTCATGCCCAGTTCGGTTTTGCTGAGCGTATTATCCAGTTCCGACATCCAGCGGTCGCTGAAAGGCGAGCAGTCCGGCAGAAAACCGTTGGCCTCCAGCAAGCTGCGCCGCACTTTAACCACCTGCGGTTCAACGTTAAGCAGATCGCCCAGAATACGCAGGAATTTTTCCAGCGAAACGGTTTCATCTTGGGCGATGTTATAGGCCCGTCCCTGGCCGGGGCCGCTTTCCAGCGCCCGCCGGACGGCCCGCACACCATCGCCGCCGTAGAGGTGTCGCAGTGGATAATCCGGCGTTTCCGGGACCAGAATCGGCCCGCCGTCCAACAAACGCAGCACATAACCGTACAGCCGGTAGAAGTGGTCGCGCTCACTATTAATCATCGGCAGCCGCAGCGATGTATACGGGAATTTATCCTTCGCCCAGGCCGCCGCCAGCGCGTCCTCGGCCTGGCGTTTTTCGATGCCGTACAGCCATTCCTCGTAGCCGTAGGTGTTGGGTTTGGGGGCGGGCATCAACCGCCCTTCATAGTCGCTTTCGCGGAAGGGGCGCTGGATGCCCTCGCGCACCAGGTAAACCTGCCCGGTGCTGACGAAAATATAATGCCCCACGCGCCCGTTTAACAGGCGGGCTATCGTCTCGGCCTCAACGCCTTTGTACAGCACCATATCCACCACCGCGTCGAAGCTGCGCCCGGCCAGCGCCGCTTCCACCTGCGCCGGGTCGGTGCGGTCGCCGCGCAGCCGTTCGACAGCATCCGGCAGGGTATCGGGCGTTTTGCCCCGGTTAAATACCGTCACCTGATGCCCTTCGGCCAGCAGCTCCTGGGCCAGCGAAAAGCCGATATTGCGCGTCCCACCGATAATTAAGATACGCATACTGGTTTAAACCGATCCTTTAACTCATTTAACGAGCCGTTTATGTCTCCATTGTACCCCGGCTGAAGCGCGAAATATGCTGTATAAATCATAAGAAACCGGCGTTTCACATTGCCCTATACGCCGGCGGCAGCTGCATAAACTTCCGCCATTGCCGCCGCCTGATGCCGCAGCGTGAAGTGTTCCAGCAGGCGCGACTGCCCGGCCTCGCCCATCCGGCGGCGCAGGCCGGCATCCAGCAGCAGGCGTTCCAGGCGGTCGGCCAGCGCCGCCGTATCGAACGGGTTGACCAGAAAGCCGGTTTGGCCGTCCACCACCGCTTCCGGCGCGCCGCCGTAAATGGTGGCGACCACCGGCTTTCCGGCGGCCATCGCCTCCAGGATGACGGTCGGAAAGCTGTCGAAACACACCGACGGCACGGCGAACACATCCGCCAGTTGGTAAGCCGCCGCCAGTTCTTCCCCTTCCAGCCAGCCGCCGGCCCGCACGTGGTTTTCGCGCAGGTGGGGCGGCACGCCCGCCAGTTCGCCCCGCGCCAGCGCCAGCAGCAGCGCATCCGGCACGCGCGCTGCCAGCCGGTCGAGCGCCGCCAGCAGTTGGGCGCTGCCTTTTTCGCGCGTCAGCCGCCCGGCGAACAGAATCACCCGGCGGCCTTCCAGCCCCAGGCGCGCCCGCAGCCGTTCGACCGCTTCCGGCGAAACCGCCCACCGCTCCGGCGCGACGCCGTTATGCACCACGCGGAAGGGCGGCAGGCCGTTGGCTTCCAGCGCCGCCCGCAGCGCCTCGCTCACGCAGGTGCGGGCGTTCGCGCCGCCCAGGATGCGCCGAATGACCAGGTTTCGCAAGGGGTTGTAACGCAGCCGCGCCCCCCGCAGGTTGTGCAGCGGCGGCAGCCGGTACATCTCCGGCGTGACGGCGTTCACGTCCGGCCCCACAAAAAACGTCAGTTTAGCGTAGGCGAACGGCATTACGTCGTGGGCGGAAAAAACAGTTGGGATGCCCAAACGCCGCGCCAGCGTCAGGCTGAAATAGGTGAGGTGCGAATGCACATTATGGGCGTTGACGACATCCGGGCGCAGGCGTTCGTATAGAGCGCGCAGCCCCCGCGCCGCCGCCGGATGGTACAGCGACAGGTACGCCCGCCAGCGCGGGCGGTAGGCCGGCACGTGCAGGTGATAGGTCGGTATGCCGTCGCGCACGGCCTCAAAGGCCGGCCCCGGCGTGGCCGCCGCCACGTGAATATCGAAGCCCAGATCGCGCAGGCCGCCTGCCAGCCCCCAGGCGATGGTTTCCGCCCCGCCGGCATGTTCCGGCGGGATGCGGTCGCTCAAAATCAGAACGCGCATCACAGGCGCTCGTTAACAAACAGCAGATTGAACTTGTGTCGGTAAAGCTCCCGGAAGCCCGCGCCTGCCAGCCGCGCCAGCAGGCTTTCGACTGCCTCCGCCCCGGTCAGGTAAGGGTGAATTTCCAGCGACAGATATTTGACGCGCGCCGCCACCAGGTCAAATTCGTGGTCGAACAGCGCCACCTCCGCCCCTTCGATGTCGCAAAACAGGTTCAGCCGCTTGAAACCGAAGCGGTCGAGCAGCCCGCCCAACGTGACCGCCGGGACGCGCACTGCCGCCGCCTGGCCGTCCAGCGCCAGCAGGCTGCTTTTGACAAACTTGGGATGCACATGGAAGGTCACTTCGTCGCCGCCGTAAGCCAGCGCCGCATGAACGATCTCAAAACGGCAGCCGTTCAGGTCGCGGCTGCGCCTCAGAACCGGCATCAGATTCGGGTTGGCCTCCACCACCACATGCTGCGCCGGGTTGCCAAAATGCCGGCTGCTCACGCAGGCCATCGCGCCGATGCTGCCGCCCAGTTCGATCACCGGCAGACCATCCGCCGGGATGTGCCGGAGCGCCTGGCGCTCGCCGTCCTCGTAATTGCCCCAGAAGAACCCGGCCTTCTGCGCCGTGCCGATGGCCGGGTGGGACAGGTCGAAGGTGCAGCCGTCCAGCCGACCGATATTGCCGCGCAGTTCCACCAGCCGTCCCAGCCACCAGTTATCGCTGGTGCGCCAGCGCCGGTAATACCAGCCGGCCCGCACCCACACCGCGCCGATTCCCTGCCGCCGCAGCATCGTCCAGGCGGCTTTGAATTTTCGTAACATCGCCAGCGGTTTGCCTCCCACAACACCCGTTTCCGGTAAAAAATGCAAAAAGACACTGTCATTGCTAGCCCCCTCCCCCCTTCCCCTCCCCAAGGCTTGGGTTAAAACGGGTCATAACAGGCTTCTGAGTCTCCTCTCCATTTTATGGGGAGGGGACATAGGGGTGGGGAAGGTTCACAACGGAACGAGCAATCAAGGTAAAAAGACTTAGAGTTTATCCGTAAACCCGCCAGACAGTGGGCTTAAGCCCACTGTTCTGCTATCAGATCAATCGGTTTATGGATAGGTTCTTAACGCAAAGATGCAAAGACCCAGAGGACAAACCCCTTGCGTCTTTAAGCCTTTGCGTTACGCTTTTAAAATTTCCTCGTCGCGCCGGCGCGCTGCCAGCGGCGACAGCCCCAGCCGGGGCAGCACGTAAACCACGTTCACCAGCACCGATACCACGATGCCGAACGTGAACCCGATGGCCGAACCGACCGCGCCCAGCAGGTAAATCAGCGGCACGGCTGCCGTAAACCGCAGCATGAAGGACGCAAAGCCAGAATACGTCACCAGCGAAGGCCGGTTGTAGATCAGCGCCGCCTTACGCACCCAGCCCATCACCACTTCCAGCGCCGTCCCGATCATCATGATGTAAACCAGCGTCGCCACCGGCAGGTAGTTGATGCCGTAAACCAGCGCTACCAGCTCGTCCAGCGCCACCAGGAACACCAGCGAGATAGCCGCCGCCAGCGCCGCGCTGTAACGCATGAATTGGCCGATCAGGTAGCGCACCCGCGCCGCATCGCCGCGCGCCTGCGCCTCGTTGAGTAGAGGGTAAATCACAGTGCTGACCGGCGCGACCGGCAGCGTCATCAGGTTCACCGTGCTGCGCGCCAGCTTAAAAAACGTCACTTCGCCCGCTGGGCGCATGGCCCCCAGCAGCAGAATATCCAGGTTGACCGCCAGCGCCTTCAGCGACCCCATCAGGCTGGTATGGAAGGTGAACGGCAAAATCTGCCGCCAGGCCGCCCGGTAAGCTCGCCCGCGCGCCCCGCGCAGCCCGCCGAACAGGATGGCCGCGCCGGCGCCGCCCACCAGCACAAACGATACCACCGCGCAGATCACATAACCCCATATTACGGCGATCAAACCCTGAGTCGCCAGCGCCGCCAGCAGCACCAGCGAAAACACCTGGACAATGGTGGTGAGCGCCGTCAGCAGTTTAAAGCGTTTGAAGGTATGGAAGGCCGACTCGAAGGTGTTTTGCAGCAGGTTAAACGGCACGCTGATGATATAAATGCCCACCAGCGTTTGCAGCGTTGCGCCGTTTTCGTATGTGCCGATGACCGGCGGCACGACCAGCAGCACCAGCACCACCGCCAGCGCCGCCACGATGCCATCCAGCGCCAGGCCGACCGCGAAATACGTCAGCGCCGCGTCTCGCTCGCCGCGCGCCAACGCCTGCCCCATAAAACGGATGAGCGCCTCGCTGGTACGCACGTCCAGAAATTCGCCGATCACGTTAACCGAGGTCATCGCCAGGATGACCAGGCCGAACGGCGCCGGCCCCAGCAGCCGCGCCAGCAGCGCCGAGGTGGCGATGGCGACCGCCAGCGACAGGCCGCTGCCGGCGAACATAATCGAACTCGTCCGCAGCACCCGGCTGCTCATCACGCGGGCGGCTGTTTTTTTCACCTGGGCAAAGGGGCGTTGTCTCATAAGCTTTATTGTGGCACACGCGCCCCGGCTTTAGCCAGGGCTTTTCTGGAGCGCCGCGCCGTACAGGGCAGCCATCTGCTCCGCCACGCGCGCCCAGGTCTGCGCCTGCGCTTTCTCGCGCCCTGCCGCGCCCAGACGCGCCGCCAGCGCCGGGTCGCGCAAAATCCGCAGAATCAGCTCCGGCAGGTCTGCCGCCAGATGTTCCTGCCGCGCCAGCAGGCCGGTTATGCCGTCGCTGATGGCGTCCTCCGCGCCGCTTTGGGTTGTGCCGATGACCGGCAGCCCGGCGGCGCTGGCCTCCAGATAAACCAGCCCGTAACCCTCGAACTTCCAGCCGTCATTGATGGACGGCATGACGAACACGTCCGCCCGCGCGTACCAGTCCAGCAGGTCGGCCTCCGGCACGCGCCCCGGCAGGTCAATGCAGCTTTCAAGCCCCAGGCGGGCGATTTCCGCCCGCACCCGCGCGGCGTAACCCGGCTCTGTCATCAGGCTGCCGACGATGGCGCAGCGCGCCGATGGCATTTCCCGGTGAACTTCAGCCATCGCCTGCACCAGTTCCAGCGTCCCTTTACGCGCTTTAATCGCGCCGACCGACAGCACCAGCGGCGCGCTTTTTTCGGCCTTCGGTGGGCGTTCCAGGGTCAGAAAACGCCCCGCTTCGACGCCGTTGTTAACGACCGCCGTCCGCACGCCTGGCAGCACCTCGCCGGCCACCGACGCCGTATAGCGGCTGACGCATACCAGCATCCCACGCCGGAACGCCTGCCGGTAAACCGCGCTGGCCGGCCAGCGCGGTGCGCCCGCCAGCCGCACATAGCTGCCATGCCCGGTAATCACCAGCGGCCTCCCTCCGGCAGCCCAGGCCGCCAGCGGCGCGTAGGGTTCGACGGCAGCGTGAATCACGTCGCAGCCGTGCAGCAGCGCCCGCGCGCGCGGCAGCACCGCCGCCAACCGGGGTAGAAAAAATCGTTCGATGGGCGTGACGGCGGGCAGGATGGGATGAATGTCCAGATCGTCCGCCGGCGGGCTGTTCCGGGCGGCCAGGATAGTCAGTTCCACACCCCGCGCGGCCAGGGCGCGAATCAGGTTCAGGCTGTAGGTGCCCCAGCCGTGCCGGTCGGTCAGGTCAGATGCCAGAAAACCCACGCGCATCGTTTTATTGCACCGCCATAGGGTGTTCAGGCCGGTTTTTTGCGCTCATGTCGCCTCCGCCAATTTGCACAAAATCGCCCGCGCCCGCGCATCCCAGGTATACATCTCCAGCGCGCGCGCCCGCGCCCGCTGCCCCAGATGGTCGCGTTGGGCGGGGTCGTCCCGCAGCCGCCTGAGGGCCGCCGCCAGCGCCCCGGCGTCGCCCGGCGGCGTTAACAGCGCCGTCTGGCCGTCCTGCACCACGTCCGCCCAGGCCGGCAGATCGGACGCCACAACCGCGCGCCCCGCCGCCATGTACTCGAACAGCTTGAGCGGCGAGGCGAAAAACGCGAAATGTGTGGTAAATGGAAACGGCATGGCGCATACATCGAAGGCGCTCAGGTACAGCGGCACGCGCCCAGATTCGACCTGCCCGGCATACAGAAAACGCGCCGCGTCCAGCCCCAGCGCCCGCCAGCGGTCGCGCAGCGCAGCGGCCATCTCGTCCGGGCCGCCCACCAGCGCCAGCGCCGCGCCGTCCACTTCTCGCAGCGCCTCGACCAGCGTTCCCACACCTTTATCCATCGCCAGCGTGTGCAGCCGCCCCACGTAGCCGACGATGAACAGCCCCTCCGGCCAGCCGATTTGCTGCCGCGCCTCGGCCTGCGACGGCAGACCGGCGAAACGCTCCCGCCGGAAGCCGTCGTGCGCCGCCAGCACCCGCGCTGGCTCAACGCCCAGCTTTACCAGTTCATCGGCCAGCGGCGGCGTGACGGCCACCACCGTCCCCATACGGCGGGCGGCCAGGCGTTCCAGTCGGCGACCGCGCCGTGACGGCGAAAACTGGTGCGCTTCGTAAGCCAGCGCCTGCCGGGGTTTAACCAGACTGAGCGCCAGCAGCGCCAGCCGGTCGCGGCTGTAATACACGTCGGCGCGGGTGAACAGCGCCAGCGCCAGCGCCGCCAGCGCGAACGTGAACGCCTGAAGGTAAAAAACCAGCCGCGCCAGCAGGCCGGTTTGCTCCGCCGCCAGCGGCGTTAAATCCACACACGGCACGCGCCGCAGCGTGAAGTTGCGTTTGACGCCGTAATACGCCCAGGGGTCACTCACCGCCCGCAGCGCGGGGGTGTTCCGGCGGCGCGGCGTCCACAGATGCACCTCCGCGCCGGCGTCGGCCAGCGCCTCGCAGTTCTGCATGATCTGTAGACCATGTGCTTTTTCGGTCGGCACACGCATATTGGCGATGTAAATCAGCCGCATCAGTCCGGCTCTCCCATCTCAAACACCCGCGCCAGCCGCGCCATAAGCTGCCCCAAGCTGTGCTGCTCGACGGTGCGCTCTCGCAGCGCCTCGCCCATCGCGCGGGTTTCGCCCTCGGCCAGCGCCAGCAGGTTCACCAGCCTGGCCGCCAGCCCATCCACGTCGTCCGGGTCGTTGATACGCAGGGCGGGCCGGTAGCTGCCCAGCAGCGGATCAAAAGCCGGGTTGCTAACGATGGTTGGCGTGCCGCAGGCCAGGCTTTCCAGCACGGCTTTGTCGAACAGGCCCACCGGGCTGAGGTTGACGGCCACCGCCGCCCGGCGATACCAGTCGCGCACCTCGCCGGCGGGCAGGCCGCCGGTAAACATGACCGGCACGTTCAATTCGTGCGCCAGCGCCTTCAGCCGGTCGGTATAACCCGTCCCCTGTTCGTCCGCGCCGACGAACACCGCCCGCGCCGGAATACCTTTCGCCAGCGCGCGAATCAGCGTTTCCTGCCGTTTGATCGGCATCAGCCGCGCCACCTGCACCACCACCGGCAGATCATCCGGCGGCGGACAGTCGCCCGGCGCAAAAAAGTCCGTATCAATGCCGTGTCCCAGGGCGCGCGCCTTGCCGGAAGGGATGCCGTAGCTGTCCGGCACGGCGGTCGTAACCCGCCAGACCAGCCGGTCGGCCAGCCGCAGCGCCGCGTCCACCTGCCGGTGCGTGTACCACAAAACCTGCTTTTTGCCGAACAGCGCCGCATAAGGCGCGGCCAGGATGGTGTACAGCGGCGTCATGTGGCTGAAGATCACGTCAGCGCGCGGGGCGAAACGCAGCATCCCGCGCTGAAAATTCCACAGCTCGCGGGCGCGGTTTTTGCCGCGTTCTTTGCCCATCGAAAAAACCGTCACGTTGTCCGGCAGGTCGGTCGGCGCGGCTTCCAGCGCCAGCACATCCAGCGCCGCCACCTGCGCCGCCAGCGCGCGAATCCAGCCGACCGTAAAGCCGCGCAGCCAGTGGCTTTCGTCCACCTGCTGCACGATCATCAGCACACGCATTATGCCTCCCGCAGCCGTTCGATGAGAGCGTGATAGCCCCGCGCGTAGGCCTCGATGACTACTTCGGCCTCGAAGCCCTGCACCGAGGCTCGACCAGCCTCGCCCATACGCTGCCGCCCGGCCTCATCGTCCAGCAGTTGTTTGATTTTGTCCGCCAGTTCCCCGGCCTCCCAGTTAAACAGCAGCCCGTTTTCGCCGTCGCGCACCAGTTCCGGCATCACGCCGACCGGCGTCGAAATGACCGGCACGCCGCAGGCCATCGCCTCGACCGTCACGCGCGGGCCGCCCTCGGCGGTGGACGCGCACACCAACATCCCGGCCTGGTTGTACAGCCGCGCCAGGTCATCCGGCCCGTCCAGGCGCGGAATCCAGTCCACGTTGGACGACAGATTCAGCGCCGCGATGCGCCGTTCCAGCGCCGGGCGCAGCGGGCCGTCGCCGCGAATCCCCAGCCGCACCGCCGGGTGATCGGTCTTCACCCCCGCCAGCGCGTCCAGCAGCATGAACAGCCCCTTATTGGCCGCCAGCCGCCCAACGAACAATACATCATACCGGCGCGGTTCGCCCGGCAGGGGACGAAAACGCGCGTAATCCAGGTACAGCGCCGACAGCACCAGAATTTTACCGTCCGCCACGCCCAATTTCCGCAACAGTTCCGGCATTTCGACCCGGTTCATGGCGCGGAAGGCGGCGGCGCGGTTTTTGGCCCAGCGCACGTACATGAACGCGGCGGCCCGCTGGAAGCGTTCGCGCCGGGTGACCGCGCGCGGATAACCTTCGATGTGGAAAATTTCGCTGACGACCGGCAGCCCCAGTGCCCACACACCCAGGCTTTGCACGAAGAAGCCGTAATCGTGGCTGACCGCCAGCGCGTAGTCGCGTTCCGCCAGCAGCGCGCGCCCCTGGCGGTAAATGAACCAGGGCTGCAAGAGTTTATGCCAGGGCGACGGATGCACGTACACGTTGTCGAAAGGTTGGCATGGCTGCGCCCCCGGCGCGTGCGGGCAGAGGATGTCTATCCGCGACCAGTACCGCGCGAAGCGGCGCAGCATCTGGTAAAATGCGCCGTCGCGCCCCTGCGCCACCGACGAGTCGCCGCTCACCATCAGCAGATTCACGTTTCGTCTCCAACTATTTTTCCCCGCCGCTGTGCGCGTCCAGCGTAGCAGACCTGGCGGCGATTATCCAGGCATGAGTCCATTTTGGCAAACGGCCTTATTGTGACGCGCGTCACACGCCCACTATAATAAAGTTACTCTATGCGCTTTAACCGTCTAATCGCGTATATCGGTTTTCATTTTCAGCATGTTCGGAATCGGATTTTATGACTACCCTGGCTGCTTCTTCCAATACCGGCCTCCGCACCAGCACGCTGGCCGCCCTGCGCTACCCGAATTTTCGCCTGTATTTCGCCGGACAGTTGATCTCGCTTTCCGGCTCTTGGATGCAGATCATCGCTCAGGGCTGGCTGGTATTCCAGCTTACGCGGGAGGAATTGTGGCTGGGCATCGTGGCCTGCGCCGCCGGGCTGCCGTCGCTGCTGCTGTCGCCCTTCGCCGGGGTGCTGGTAGACCGCATCCCGCGCCGCCGCCTGTTGATAATCTCCCAGACCGCCCAGATGCTGCTGGCGCTCACCCTGGCGGCGCTGACCTTCAGCGGCGTGGTGCAGGTGTATCACATCGTCGCGCTGGCCTTCCTGCTGGGCATCACCAACGCGGTAGACGCGCCCTCCCGCCAGAGCATCATTGTTGACCTGGTGGGGCATGATGATCTGTCCAGCGGCATCGCCCTCAATTCGATCATGTTTAACGTTTCGCGCATCGTCGGGCCGGCGGCAGCCGGTGTCCTGCTGGCGCAGGTCGGCGCGGCCTGGTGTTTTTTGTTCAACGGCATCAGCTTCCTGGCCGTCATTTTTATGCTGTTCATCATCCATCCCCAGGCCGCTCTCCCGCCGACCGGCAGCCTGTCCCCCATCCGGCGCTTGAAAGAAGGGCTGCGCTTCTCGCGTTATCACCCCACCATCGCGCCGCTGCTGCTGCTGGCTTTCGTCAGCGGCCTGTTCACCGTTAATCTCTCCACGCTGTTCCCGGCTTTTGCCGATGTGGTGTTGAAGTCGCCCACCGAGGGTTATGCGGCCATCAGCACAGCGATGGGCTTCGGCGCGGTGGCCGCCGGGGTGCTGATGACGTGGTTGGGCAAACACTTCGGGCGGGGGCAGGTTATCACGGCGATGGTGGTTTTTGTGATGCTGGTCGGCCTGCTGGTTTCGCGGACGACCACCGTCTCATCGGCGGCGGCGCTGATGGCGCTGTTCGGCTTCGGCATCATTTTGCAGTTCGTCACCACCAATACGCTCATCCAGAGCGAAGTGCCGGATGAGTTTCGCGGGCGGGTGATGAGCCTGTACACACTGACATTTTTCGGCCTGTCGCCGTTTGGGGCGCTGGCCCTGGGCGCGGTCGCCAATGTCATCGGCACGCCGGACGCGATGGCGCTGTACACCCTGGCGGGCGGCCTGCTCAGCCTGCTGGTGCTGCTGCGTTTCCCCAGGATGCGGGCGCTGCTTTAAAACTCACACAAAATCCACCCCCGCGCCGCCGTAACGGACGCCGCGCCAGGCCAGCGCCGCCGCGATCACCAGGTCGTCGTGGCCGCCCGGCGGGGCGCTGTAGCGGTATCCGCCGCCCGGCAGCCGCGTCATGCTGTAAGCCGCCAGTTCGTCCAGCAGCCGTTCATCCGGCAGCAGCGCCAGTTCGCCGCGTTCGACCGCCAGCGCCAGGTCTTCGATCAGCGGCGTTTTGCTGCGCGCGGTGGTAGCAAAAGCTCGCACCGGCAGCCCTTCCGCCTGGAGCGCCTCGATATTCACCGAGCCGATGCTGTTGCTTTCCGCCCACACCACTGCCGGCCTCCAGCGTTCGATGAGCGCCTCCAGCCGCCCGCGCTGGAGCGACCAGCTCACCCGGTTAAAACGGTCGAGCGCCACCATCTGCCGCGTTTCGGCGTCTATCACCACCAGGGCGGTATAATCGTGTTCGCGCCCCCAATCCAGCCCGGCGCTGTAACGCCGCCCGGCCAGCGGTTGAGCGCCCGGCGGCGCGGTGGCGGCCTCCCGCACGTTCCGAAAGACGCTGCCGGCGTCGTCGCTGAACTGCGCCAGATACTCCTGCTGCCAGATGCGCTCCGGCGTCTGGCGGCGAATCGCTTCCAGTTCCTCCGGCGCGATCAGTGGATTGTCGTACGACGTGAAGTGGAAGGACTGCCACTCCGGCTCTGTTGGCTCCAGCCCCAGTCTGAACACTTCCCAGAACCAGTTGCGACCGTTCGGCGACGACAGGAACAGCGCCCCGCCGCGCCGTTCGGTCAGCATGGGGCGCACGACTTCCGGCCACACGTCCGGCGTCATGAAGGCCGCTTCGTCCAGCACGGCCAGGTCCAGTCCTGCGCCGCGCAGCCGGTCAGGGCTGTGCGCGCTGTGGATCGCCAGCCAGCCGCCGCCGTAAAAATCAATCCGCCGCTCCTGCTCGTGGATGCTGGCATCCCGGCCCAGTTCCCGCCCCACACGCTTCAGGTCGCGCCAGACCTGATCGGCCATGCCGTAGGTGGGCGACAGCCACCAGCAGCACCCGCCTCGCGCCGCCGTTTCCAGGATGGCGATCTGCCCAGCGGTGGTTTTGCCGAAGCGCCGCCCGCAGGCCACCACGCGAAAGCGTGTTTTAGCCTTCAGAATCTTTTCTTGCCCAGGGTGGGGACGGATGAACCGAACCATCGGGGTCTACGTACTCCATCCGCAGCACGTGTTCGCGCTGCTCGTCCGGCAGTTTGTGGGCCAGCTTCAGCAGCCGGTCAATCAACTGCGCCAGGGCGCTGGCGCGCTGGTTCAGCGGCGCGTCGTCAATGGTCGCCTCCAGCGAATCGGCCAGCCGCAGGATGTTATCCATCAGCAGGTCGCGCAGCCGCGCCTCGACCGGCTCGCTTTCGACCGGCGGCGTGGGGGCAGACTGCTGGCGCTGCGCCCAGGTTCGCAGCGTGCGCGGGCTGACTCCGGTTTCGGCGCTGGTGAGCCGGACATTGCCGCTGTTTTCATGCAGCCGCGCCAGCGCCGCCCGTTTTTCCGCTTCGGTATACCGTTTGCGGTGCATGATCGAAGCTCCTTCTTCAGAAAACCAGCAACGTAGGGGCAAAGACGGCTTTCCCTTGCCCCTACATCGCAGCCAACTTCCCGGCGCTGCTGCCGGCAGACTCGCCTTCCGGCTGGTGGCGGAACGCGGCCCCAAGCCTGTTTGCCGCCCGCGCTGCGCGGCGTCCGGTTTCTGATACCATGATAGCACAAGTGTTCTAAAAAGGGTAAACAAATGTTCAGACATTTGTCGCGTTTCGGGAAAGTTCGTTAAATTCGATTTGTTCGGTATTGACAGAACAATCCGAACGCTATAGACTGATGACCATATAACACGCCTGCATCAGCCGGAACGACCCTATGGAAAACAAACGCCAGTTTGTCGAGGACTGCGGCCTGTATTTTGAAAAAATCGGCCTGCCCCGCATGGCCGGGCGTATCATCGGCTGGCTGCTGGTCTGCCACCCGCCCGAACAGACAATGGGCGATCTGGTAGACGCCTTGCAGGCCAGCAAAAGTTCGGTCAGCACTGCCCTGCGCCTGCTGGAACAATACGCCCTCATCCAGCGTTTCACCCGCCCTGGCGAGCGCCGCGACCTTTACCGCCTTGCGCCTGACCTGTGGGTGTGGTCGCTGAAGACCAAAATGCATCTGGTGGCGGAGATGCGCGCCCTGGCAGAACATGGCCTGGCGCTGATGGACGGCGAACCGCCCGAACACCGCCGCCGCCTGGAACTGCTGCGCGATGTGAACGGTTTTTTGGAAAAGGAATTCCCTAAACTGCTGGAACAGTGGGAAGACGAGAAAAAATCGCTCGGATACGAATAGCGGGCGCGCCGCCGGTTTGCCCGCCGCCCGAAAGGAAAAAAGGATGAAAATCACCATTCTCGCCGCCGGTTCGCGCGGAGACGTACAGCCTTTTGTTGCGCTCGGCCTGGGTTTGCAGGCCGCCGGTCACGAAGTCACGCTCTGCACCGCCGCCCTGTTCGAGTCCTTCGTCGCTGGTTACGGCCTGAAGTACGCCCACATGGACGACGAACTCATCCGGCTGGCCGATACCAAAGCCGGGCGCGCTGCGCTGGAAGGCGGCGGCAGCAAGCTGCAGCTGCTCAAACTGGTGCAGCCCATGATCCGCCGGATGCTGGACGACGCCTGGGCCGCCTCGCAGGAAGCCGACGCCATCATCTACCATCCCAAAACGCTGGCCGGCTATCACATCGCGGAAAAACGCGGCCTGCCGGTGTTCGTCAGCCTGCCGCTGCCCATGCTCACGCCGACGCGTGTCTTCTCCAACCCGGCGCTGCTGCCGAATGTCCGGCTCGGCGGTTTGGTGAACCGGCTGACCTACACGCTGATGCCGTTCCTCACCGCCCCCTATATGGGAACGGTGAACGCCTGGCGGCGCGAAACGCTCGGCCTGCCGCCGCGCTCGCGTTTCGCGGACGAATTCACCGCCCCGGACGGCCACCCCATGCCGACGCTCTACAGCTACAGCCCGCACATCGTCCCCAACCCGCCCGACTGGCCGGAGACGACCACCGCCGCCGGTTACTGGTTCCTCGACCGGCGCGGCGACTGGCAGCCGCCTGCCGGTTTGCAGGCCTTTCTGGACGCCGGCGCGCCGCCGGTTTATATCGGCTTCGGCAGCATGACCGGCACGCGCCCGGAGGAAAAAGCGCGTTTTGTCCTGGAAGCCCTGCGGCGCACCGGGCAGCGCGGCCTCATCGCTACCGGCTGGGGCGGCCTGCGGGCGGATGATCTGCCGGACAATGTGTTCGCCATTCAAGAAGCGCCGCACGACTGGCTGTTCCCGCGCGTGGCGGCAGTGGTGCATCATGGCGGCGCAGGGACGACGGCGGCGGGGCTGCGCGCCGGCAAACCGACCGTCATTGTGCCGTTCATCGGCGACCAGCCCTTCTGGGGGCAGCGCGTTTACGAACTCGGCGCCG
This sequence comes from Anaerolineae bacterium, assembly GCA_026645945.1. Classification (GTDB taxonomy): domain Bacteria; phylum Chloroflexota; class Anaerolineae; order Aggregatilineales; family Phototrophicaceae; genus CFX2. The sequence goes on along the minus strand of JAPKMO010000022.1, from coordinate 2,389 downwards.
GCCCCGCGCCCATCCCGCAAAAACGCCTGAACGCGGATAACCTGGCCGCCGCCATCCAATCCGCCGTAAGCGACCCGGCCATCTCGCGCCGGGCTGCCGAACTGGGCGAAAAAGTCCGCGCCGAGGACGGTGTTGGCCGCGCGGTGGCGATCATCAACCGGCGTCTTGGCGTGCGGGACGCCGCGCCTGCCTGACCGCCCAAAACGGCAGGGCAATCGCACATAAACGGTATAAGTGTTCTCAAGCTGCTTTTCGACCCCCTCCGTCCCTTCGGGACACCTCCCCCGTATACAGGGGAGGATGAATGCTCGCGTGACTCGTCCCCCTGCCCGTATACGGGGAGGGCCGGGAGGGGTCTGAAAGGGCCTTACGCCGGTTAAGATTTGATATGCAATCGCCCTGCCCAAAACCGAAAGCCTATCGCCTATATCATTAAAAATGGTATAAAATACGTTTAAATTCCTGTTGGCGAGGAGGGCTGACCGTGAGCGAAAGCGCGTTAGACAAACGAGTCCAGGCCAGCGTCCCGTCCGAATTAAAGGAACGCATTCGGGAACTGGTCGAACACCAACTGTACGACAGCGAGGCGGAAGTCATCCGGGCGGCGCTGTGGCAGTTCATCGAGGGCGAAATTCCAGTCGAGACACCTGCGGATGGTTTTTCGCATGTCGAAGCCTTAAATGCCGACCTGCACCGCGATTTAAAGGAGCGCATGGACCTGCTGGCCTGGCTGATGACGGTCGGCCTGCTGCTGATGGCGACCATCGCCAGCCGCATCCTGCACGCCCTGACGCGCGAACCCGTCCAGCCGATGTCCCTGCTTGACCAGGCGCTGAACAGCTCCATTCACGAGCGCGACCAGGCGCGCCGCAAGCTGGCCGCCGGGTGGCGGGCGTTCAAACAGGTGGGGCAGCAGGTGCGCAACGGCAAAGCCGCCGGGTTTTAAGCATCCTCCGGCGTGGGGGTGGGGATCACCGGCCAGCTAAAAGAACATTCGTTTTTGCCGCCGCGCGGCACGGTGGAGCAGGTGGCGACCAGCCGGCCATCATACAACACTTTAAACTGGTCGTAAGGGCTGTCCCCCCGGCTTTCCTGCCGCCAGAACAGACTCGGCTCGTCCACCAGGATTTCGCGGCTGTGTTCGACCGCACACGCCGGCAGCGGGGCGACCCGCCGTTCCAGCACCACGCGCGCGCACGTGCCGGGCGGCAGCACATCCCCTTTAAACCGGTCGCCGCTGTAATCGTCGCCGCCGCCCTCGTCACCGCGAATAAACCACAGCGTCACCACGTTGAGCGTATAATCGCCGTTGTTGACCATCATAAAACTTGTGTCGTCATACGACAGCACAATCGGCGCGCCGGCGGCCTCGCTGCCGGCGGGGATGAGACGGTTGTCGCCGCCCGCAACCACCAAAGCAGCCACCGCCCCCAGCAGAACGATCAGCGCCAGCAGCAGCAAAAACGACCTGCGGCTGGAATGCCCCTCGCGGGCGGGTTTGGCTTTGGGCAGTTTTTCGCTCGGCAGCGCCAGCGAGTCGGTGTACGAAACGGTGGCCGGCGGGCGGGCCGGCGCGGACAGATCGGCGGAGAGGCCGTAAGCCTTTTTGATGGCCTGGACGAATTCGCTTGCGCTGCGGTGGCGTTTTTCCGGCTCTTTTTCCAGGGCTTTTAACAGCTCGCGTTCGGCAGCCTCTGGAATGTTTTTATCTCGTGAGCGCGGCGGCGGCGGCGCATCGCTGATGTGGCTGAGGGCGATCTCCATCGGCGAATCGCCGCCGAAGGGGGTATCGCCGGTTAAAATTTCGTAGAAGATGATGGCAAGTGAATAAATGTCGCTCTGCGGCACGGCCTTGTTGGACGAAATCGCCTGCTCCGGGGCGATGTAACGCGGCGTGCCGAAGGCCGTCCCCATCGTGGTTTCCGAGGACGCCCGCAGCACCAGCCCAAAATCGGTGAGGATAGCTTTATCGTTGTCGTCCAGCAGGATATTCGACGGTTTGATGTCGCGGTGAACAACCCCGGCCTGGTGTGCGTAATCCAGCGCCGAGGCCACCTGCTCCATGATGTGCAGCGCGCGTTTGATGTTCATTTTCTGGCCGCTGCGCTTCAGGCGTTTGAGTTCCTGGGCCAGGTCTTTGCCTTTAATCAGCTTCATCGCCAGGAAATAAACGTTGTCCTGCTCGCCGTACTGGTAAATGGTGATGATGTTATCGTGTTCCAGGGCGGCAACGGCGCGCGCTTCTCGCTGGAAACGTTTGGTGAGCGTTTTGTCGTTGTCTATGTTTTCCTGCGACAGGATTTTTACCGCCGCCTGCCGCTGAAGCTGGTAATCCATCCCCTTGTAAATTTTTGCCATGCCCCCGGTGGCAAGGATGCTCGTCAGGCGG
>JAPKMO010000229.1 GCA_026645945.1 Anaerolineae bacterium | reverse complement strand
GCCCCTACCCGCGGCAAATCCGCCGATTGCGGGATTGACCCGATCGAGAAAGCCGCATCCATTGGATAATCAAATCAGCTAGTTGCAATTTATAGTTAATGTGCTATGCTCGAAACGCCCGACTTTGAGTGGGGGAAATCATATTGTGGCTCGCCATGACAAGTAGAACGACGATCGTCCCGCTGCTCGCAGCGACCCTGCTGGGGGCGTGCAGCGCCCCCCAGCCCAAGCCACCTTCGAGCGGGCACATCGACGCCAACAGCGCGCCAGCGGCCAAATCGAACATACCGCAGCCGGTCCAGCAAACGGTCGCCGTTCCGAAGCCCAGGCCCGCCGCCAAGGCCGAGACCTACAGCGTCGTCGTCAAGGACGTCAAGGTCGAGGAACTGCTCTTCGCCCTCGCCCGCGACGCCAAGCTGAACGTCGACATCCATCCCGGCATCCGCGGCACCGTCACGCTCAACGCCATCGACCAGACCCTGCCGCAACTGCTGAACCGCATCGCCAAGCAGGTGGACATGCGCTTCGAGCTCGACGGTCCCAACCTGGTGGTGATGCCGGACTCGCCCTACCTGCGCACCTACAAGGTGGACTACGTCAACATGTCGCGCGACACCACCGGCAATGTCGCCATCAACACCCAGATCGCCAGCATCAGCCCGACCGCCGCCGGCGCAGGCGGCGCTGGCGCCGCCGCGGGCGGCACCAGCGGCAACGTCTCCTCGACCAAGGTCGACAACGTCGCCAAGAACCGCTTCTGGGAGACGCTGGAACAGAACATCAAGGACATCCTGCGCGAAACCGACAAGGAGATCATCGTCAAGCGCCGCGTCGCCGAAGGGCAGGAACAGGCCGCCGCGGCGGGAGCGGCGGCCCAGCCGGGCGCCGTCGGCGCGGGAACCGGAACCTCCGGCGCGCCCACCCAGATTCAGGTCCAGGTCGCGCCGCCGCAACAACCATCCACGGCCGCCAAGGAATACGAGACCCTGCAGGCCGCCTCGGTCATGATGAACCGCGAGACCGGCGTCGTGCTCGTGCGCGCCACCTCGCGCCAGCACGAGAAGATCCAGGAATTCCTCGACAAGGTGCTCTCGAGCGCGCGCCGCCAGGTGCTGATCGAGGCCACCATCGTCGAAGTGCGCCTCAACCAGAACTACCAGCAGGGCATCGACTGGCAGCAATTCAGCCAGGGCAGGGCATTGAGCGCGATCGGCCAGGGCGGCACCACCCGCACGATCACCTACAACCCGGTGACGGGCCAATACGAGGCCTCCGTGTCGACCACGACGCTGCCTTCGGCCCTCACCAGTTCGCTGTTCAGCCTGGCCTTCCGCCGCGCCGACTTCCTCACCGCCATCCGGTTGCTGGAGACCTTCGGCACCCTGCGCGTTCTCTCCAGCCCGAAGCTCTCTGTTCTGAACAACCAGACGGCCATCCTCAAGGTGGTCGACAACTTCGTCTATTTCCAGGTCAAGTCCGATACCAGCCAGGGACAGACCAGCACGCTCACCAACCTCACCACCACGCCGCAATCGGTGGCGGTCGGCCTGGTGATGGCCGTCACGCCGCAGATCAGCGAAAGCAGTTCCGTGCTGCTCAACGTGCGGCCGACCATCTCCCGCATCACCGGCACCAAGCGCGACCCGCACCCCGCGCTGACCATCCCGAACCTGGTGCCGGAGATCCAGACGCGCGAAATGGAATCCCTGATGAGCGTCAACGACGGCGACATCGCCGTGCTCGGCGGCCTCATGCAGGATTCGGTGAACAACACCGACGATGCCGTTCCGGGCGCCTCCAAGATCCCCATCCTCGGCAACCTGTTCACCTACCGCAACGACACCACCACCAAGACGGAACTGGTGGTCTTCTTGCGCCCGACCGTCGTGCGCGACGCCAGCATCCAGGGCGACTACGGCAGCTTCCGCGGCCAGCTGCCCGGACAGGACTTCTTCGAGAACAAGGACAAGAACTGGCTGCAGCCGGTGCCCGAATTCAACGCGGGAGGCAATCCGCAGTGAGCCTCCTGATGGACGCGCTGAAGAAGGCCGAGGAGGCCAAGCGCCTGTCCGAAGCGGCGGCGAAGGCCGAGCCGCAGGCACAGCCTCCCGCCGGCCAGGCGGCGGCCGCCGACACGCCAGGCGGCCTGCCCGAGCTGCCTTCGCGCCTCGAGCTGCTCGACCACGAATTCCAGGCGCCGCCTGCGGAAAGGCGGGAACCCGTCATCGCGCCGGCGCCCTCCGCGCAAGCGCCGCAAGAAGCCCAGAAGCGCGCCGCGGCGCAGAACGTCTTCCAGGCCAAGCAGCCGGCGCCGAACCGCAACCTCCTCCTCTTCGGCGGATTGGCCACCTTGCTGGCCGCCGTCGGCATCGGCGGCTGGTTCTGGTGGCAATTGCAGCCGAAGGGCGGTCTGAGCGCTTCGCCTGCTACTTCCCGCTCGCCGGCCACCGCCCGCTCGCCGGCGCCGCCCCCGGCGCCGATCGCCGCCGTGCCGGCCACTCCGCCGCAACCGACGGCCGCTCCGCCGCAACCGACGGCCGCTCCGGCTGCGGCCGCCGCCGCACCACAGGAGACTGAAAGGGCCGAGGCCAAGGCGCCCGCCGTGCCGCCGGCACTGACTTTTGCCGAAAAGCGCCCGGCGCCGAAGCCCGCGCCGGCACCGGCCGCCGCGCCGGAGCCGGAGAGCCCGATCCGCATCACGACGGGCCGCCTGAAGGTGAACCCGCAAATCGCCAGCGCCTGGCAGGCCTTCCAGTCGGGCGACCTCGCCGCCGCCCAGCGCGATTACCAGGCGGTGCTGAAGAGCGAGCCGAAAAACGTCGATGCCCTGCACGGCCTGGCCGCCATCGGCCTGCGCGAAGGCCGGCCGGAGGCCGCCGAGGCCTACTACCTGCGCATCCTCGAAGCCGACCCGAAGGACAGCGCCGCCCAGGCCGGGCTAATCGGCCTGCGCGGCCAGGTCGATCCGACGCAATCCGAGAGTCGCCTGAAGAACCTGCTGGCCGGCCAGCCCGACTCCCCGACCCTCAACTTCGCCCTGGGCAACCTCTACGCCCAGCAGGGCCGCT
>JAPKMO010000228.1 GCA_026645945.1 Anaerolineae bacterium | reverse complement strand
GGCCTTTATCGAACCACAATGACCTTTTGAAAACCCATTAAGCTTTCATATGCGATTGCCCTAAAGACCGTTTTGTCCCCCAAATTTTGTGGGGCATTTTTAGCCCATTCCGGCTGTATAATGAGAATATGTGTTTTGCCGCTCTGGAATAAAATGCAGCGGGTGGCGGCAAAATCATGCTGTGTTTGCGAGTTAGTCTTATTTCGCTGCTTCAACCAGGAGACACAACCTATGCAGAAAAGAGTGACCATGATAAGTATTCTGATTCTGCTGTTGGCGCTGACCGCCAGCATGATTCAGGCGCAGGATATGCCGCCGGTGTTTTGCGGCAGCCTGTCGGAGGCCGACTGCGGGATTCTGCAAAATTACCAGAGGGCGGTTACCGGACTCAGCGGCGCGGCTTTTAACCTGAATTTCGACCTGAATGTGGATAACATCCCCGATGCGCCGTTCAACTCGCTGGCGATCAACCTGTCCGGCGCGGGCGCGTATGCCGTTGACCCAACCATCATGGAACGTATGATGGCGCTTCAGGGCGACCCCTCCGCCATGTTCGAGGATATGGCGCAGATCGGCCAGCTTCTCGAAGATGCCCTGATGGCCTTTGACGGTCAGGTTAACCTGACGCTCACCCTGCCGCCGGAAGTGCTGGCGCTGATCGCCGACGAGGGCATGAAACTGCCGGAGAAACTTTCGGTTGAACTGCGTATGGTAGACGGCGTGGGGTATGTTGACCTCAGCGCGCTGACAGAAGCGATTCCTGATGCGGGTATTCCCGGCGGCTGGTATGGTCTGGAAGTCGCCAAACTGCTGAATAACGTTTTCACCATGCTGGCCCCACAGATGGAAGGCATAATGGGCGAGATGCCGGGCTTCGACCCCGAAATGTTCACCCAGTTCAGCGATCCGTCGGTATTCGGCGACTTCATGAGCATCGAACGGCTGGCCGATGCCCAGGCCGACGGCGAAACGGTGGCCGTTTTTAAAACCACCCTGGATTACGTAAAACTGTTCTCCAGCCCGGCCATCACCGATATGATGAAGACCCAGATGGAAGCGGCGGGCGCCGGCATGACCGAAGCCGATTTGGAACAGATGATGGAAATGATGCGCGAGATGTACAAAGGGCTGACGTTTGAAGTGACCGAATACATCGGCCTGGCGGACAGCTACCCGCGCCGACTGGAGATGAATTTCTCCTGGGACCTGAGCAGCATGATGAGCGCGATAGGCGAAATGTCAGATCAGGATTCAGCCCCGGTTTTGGGCATGACCTTCACCATCACCTACGGCAGCTTCAACGTGCCGCCGGCCATCACCGTGCCGGAGAACGCCACCGTTATCACGGCGGAACAGGCCATGCAGATGTTTATGGGCAGTATGCAGCCCATGTCATCCGACAGCTAACTGCCGGTAGTTTGGTTTATACAGAGGGGCGAGCGATGGTTCGCCCCTCGTTTTTTGTCACGTTGATTGAGTTATTTGCTGACTTTCGACCCGGTCGGCAGCATCCCGTTTAAGATGCGCTCCATTGCCATCGTATGGCTGCATACCGCGCGGCTGCGGAAAAAATCACAGTCGCAGCGCCAATGGCCTTCCTGATGGCCGAAGTGATGGTCGTTGTTGCTGCCATGAAAAGTAACGTCAAAGGATTTGAACCGGATGCGGTCGCGTTCGTCGGCATAACGTTTGGCTTTTTCCACATCGCTGACCACGTTCTGGCCGGGGGCGTAAGGCAGCGGGTCGCGCTTGAGCATTGGACGCAGCAGCTTTTCCAGCGCCATAACGTGCGGGCAGATGTGGTGTTTGCCGAAGCCGGGACAGGTGCAAGTCCAGCCATGTCCGTTCAGCGAGGTTTCGTAAGCGTTGTTATCGCCCCGAAACTCGATGGTGAGCGCGTTGAACGTGATACGCTGCGGTTCTTCGGCGTAGCGGCGGGCTTTTTCGATTTTGCCGATCATGCCGTAATCCATTTGACGAAGCTCCTTCTAACTAAACAGGCCGACAAATTAACAAACGCGCGGTTGGGTAGCGACCCAAACCGCGCGTCTACGTGTCAAAATATTCGGTTGGCGGTAAGATTCTCACGGCAGCACTAACTTTCTTCCAGTGCCAACATAAGCCCAGTTTAAGTGAGTTTTAATGATTTGTCAAATGACCGTTGGGCAAACATAGGAGAGTCTTAATGGGCGCACAAGAACACCGCCAGAAGGCCGGTCGCGGCCCGGTGACGGTTGCTATCGTGACCGTCAGCGACACCCGCACCCCCGAATCCGACGAAAATCGCCGGTATATCGAACGCCGGATGGCCGAACTGGGCCATACTGTCGCCGCCTACCGGTTGATTAAGGACGAACCTGACCAGGTGGCGGCGGCGCTGGATGAGCTGGCCGCCGAACCTGGCGTGCAAATCGTCCTGTTTAACGGCGGCACCGGCATCAGTCCGCGCGATACCACCTACGACGTTATCAGCCGTTATCTCGAAAAAACGCTGCCCGGCTTTGGCGAACTGTTCCGCATGTTCAGCTATCAGGAAGTCGGCGCGGCGGCCATGTTCAGCCGGGCGACGGCGGGTGTTTACCGGGGGACGCTGGTATTTTCCATGCCCGGCAGCCCCAACGCCGTCCAGGTGGCGCTGGAAAAGCTGATTCTGCCGGAGATTAACCATCTGGCCTGGGAAGTGGCACGTAAGTCATGATTTTTAAGCCAGTGATCGAAGGAAATCCACCAACAACCTCACCCCCCCTGCCCCTCCCCAAGTCTCAGCTGAGGAGAGAACATGTTTTAAGGTAGGAAGGGGGGTGAAAAAGCGAGAGTTCATCGTTCACACTGGGTAGTTCACAATAGCAGACCGGAGTGTGAACGATAAACTGCACATTACTGTACCAGTGGGCGCAGCTTACAGCAAGTGTATTCCCGCCAACGAATGCCGTAAAGCGAACAGACTGTACTGCTAAGGCTGGTTGGTTATACAGCGCCGCCACATAAACGAGGCTCGTCACCGGATCGCAGGCCACATCGTAAGTGTCAATGCCGACGGGTTTTACTTCCACGACGCCCAGGTTGAGCGCGTTCAGGATATAAACCGGCTTAATCTGCA
>JAPKMO010000227.1 GCA_026645945.1 Anaerolineae bacterium | reverse complement strand
CCGCCGTGTCGCGGCTGGCCGACTGGCTGATGCCATGAGCGTTCAGGTCACAGTGTAGCGGCAGCGGCGGATGTAGGGCGATACGGTTGTGGTATGGCGTCACCTACAAAGACAACAGCTCGTTGCGTAACCTGTTTCGCCGCTGCGGCTTGAGCTACCACAAGGTCGAGGCGGTGTACAAATCCCGTCCCAGCCAGATGAATGTAGCCGATTTTGAAGCGGAACTCGAAAAAACCAGACCCTATTCGACATTCGCTGGGCGGAGAAGTATCTGCCGCTCATCTTGCTCCGGGTTTGATTTCGTTTGTCCATCAGTCTTGCTTATAGATGGTGATAAGGCTTGTTGATGAATGGAGATACCGCCGGGGATTTTACGCGCCGTCCAGGAGCAGACGAAAGCCCAGATTGTTACGCCGGTCGCCCGGATAACCGTAGATGCGATAGGCGGCGCGCGCGGTCGAGGCGGCGTTGTGCCACGAGCCGCCACGTGTCGCCCGCCGTACCAGCCCTTGCGGAATCATGTCGGCCAGATTCTCGAATGTATTGGCGCACCATTCCCACATATTGCCGCACATATCCAGCGCGCCGAACGTCGACGCGCCCGGTGGGTGTGCATCCACCGGGGTCGTATGCCCGACGTAACGCGCGCCGCGGTTATGGAACGTCTCGTTGATGTTGGCATGGAACGGCTGATAGGAATCGCCCCAGGGATAGATACGCCCATCGTCGCCCCGCGCGGCGATTTCCCATTCGGCTTCGGTGGGCAGCCGGAGCGCCGCGCCTGCTGCGTCCGAAAGCCAGCGGCAGTAGGCATCTGCCTCGTGCCAGCTTACGTCGACCACCAGCAGCAGCGGGTCGCCCGTTTAGAGGGGATCGTCCCAGTAGGCCGGGGAACTGACGTTCTGTGACTGCCGCCAGCCTTCGCTCTTCGCCCGCCGCCGATTACCAGGCCGGCGTCCGGTAGCCCCCAGCGGCCACGAAGGCGCGGTAGTCGCCCACCGCACCGTAAAGCACCAGCCGGAAGGGACGCGGTAGCGTGAGCGTCTGCGGCGCTTCCAGGGCGAACAGGTCATCGCGCGCCCATTCCGCCGCCAGGCGGTATGTTCGCACAGCCAGGCGATCAACACCGGCGGTGTGCCGATGGTGTACGTACCGGCGGGGATTTCGACAGTCCAGCGATTTTCTGGTGCAGGCACGATCATGACCCTCGTTCGCTGCTTGCAGAACCTAACCGGAACGGCAGACGCCGTCAGCGGCCAAACCCCACCGAATCGCCGTGACAGGCTTCATGAATTGCTGGCCGGCGGGGGATGAAGTTTTTAGCGGGTATATCTGTGCGATATACGGTGACTGCCAATCCCCATTCCCTGCCGCTTTTCAGGAGTGAGGTTATAGGGGACAGCCTTCCTCCCCGTCTCCTTTTCTCTTCTGAAAATAGATTGATGAGGGGCGAAAATCAGCACAGTCGCCTTCGCTTCCCCATTCTGTTAGCCACGAAGCGGCGTTCGGCGGAAGGGGGTCAGGGGGATGAGGGCTAAATTGCACCGAAGTGACATGCGCCACCGCTTCGTCTAATCATTTGACAAGGTGGATAAAATGGCTTATCATAAGGCTGGAAAACGATTTCTCAGAAAGCGGCGCTGTGTCGGGTTTTTCCAGCACAGAACGCCTGAAATAGATGAAATTTTTGAATTAAAGGCACTTTTTGAGATGAAAAGCGCCTCCTAAAGCAACTTCAGCCTAGAAAACGTTTCCTCAAAAACAGCTTTTGGGGGCATTTGTTATGTCTAGTATTACAATCCGCGATGTGGCCGATTACGCTGGTGTTTCTCGTGCGACCGTTTCGCGCGTTCTCAACAATAATCCCGCCGTAGATCAGGCCCTTCGCGTGCGCGTTGAAGATGCGGTACAGGCGCTGGGATATCAGCCCAACCGTACCGCGCGCCGGCTGCGGGCACAGTCCAGCAACGTCATCGGGCTGATTATCTCCGACATTCGTAACCCCTATTTTCTCTCCATCATCCAGGGCGTCGAAGATGTGGCTTATGCCCACCAGATGTCGCTCATCTTGTGTAACTCGGATGAAGACCCGACTAAGGAACAGATGTATCTGCGCGTGATGGAGGCGGAACACGTGGCCGGCCTGATTATGGTGCCGTCACAAAGCAGCGAGGAACAGCAGTTAAGCCGCCTGAAAAAAATCGGTATTCCGGTCATTCTGCTCGACCGGGTAGCAGACGATTTTGAAGTGGATGCGGTCAAGGTGGACAACGAACGCGGCGCGCTGGACGCGGTGCGGCATCTGGCCGCGCTGGGATACCGGCGCATCGCCATCATCACCGGCCCTATGCATCTGACAACCGGACGCGAACGGTATGCCGGCTACCGGTCAGCCCTGGAAGCTGCCGGGCTGGCCTATGATGAAGCCCTGGTCAAAATCGGTAATTTTAAGACCGAAAGTGGTTATCAACTCACCCGTGAACTGCTGGCAATGGCCCAGCCGCCCGACGCCATCTTCGTTTCCAATAATATGATGACGCTGGGTACGCTGCGCGCTCTGCGCGAACAGGGAATTCATGTGCCGCAGGAAATGGCGCTGGTCGGGTTTGACGATATGCCCTGGTCGGGCGACCTGTATTCGCCGCTCACCGTCGTCTCGCAGCCCACCTACGAGTTGGGCCAGGAGGCCACCAACCTGCTGCTGCGCCGGTTAGCCGATCCTGGTCTGCCCTTCCGAACTGTTATTTTGCAGACGCGCCTGATCGTGCGCGAGTCCTGCGGCGCGAAATTAAGGAGCTAAAAACATGGTGGTTGAACAGCCACAGTTTGAAGAACACCCGGTCGTGCTGAGGATGCAGCACATTACCAAACGGTTTCCGGGTGTGCTGGCGCTGGACGATGTGACCTTCGACGCGCACGTTGGCGAGGTACATGGTCTGGTGGGCGAAAACGGGGCCGGAAAATCCACCCTGATGAAGATCATGAGCGGCGTCTATACAGAATTCGACGGTGAGATGCTGCTGAATGGCCTGCCGGTCGTTTTCCATAACCCGCGTGAAGCCCAGGATAACGGCATCGCCATGATTCACCAGGAGTTGAATCTGGTCCCGGAACTGACCGTTTATGAAAATATCTTTCTGGGTCGAGAACATAAAACGCGGCTGGG
>JAPKMO010000226.1 GCA_026645945.1 Anaerolineae bacterium | reverse complement strand
CACGTGTTTGAGGGCGGTATCCGGCAGATCATCCAGCGTCGGCTCAGCCGTGTGCCGGCGGAGGCGCAGTCCTTGCTGCGGGTGGCGGCCACCATCGGGCGCGAGTTAAATCTTGACCTGCTGCGCGCCATCGAGCCGGAGGTAAACCTCGACCAATGGCTGACGCGCTGCGCCGATGCCGCCGTGCTGGATGTGCTGGACGGGCAGTGGCGTTTCGCCCACGACAAACTGCGCGACGGCGTGCTGGTTGACCTGGACGAAGAAGCGCGGCGGGCGCTGCATGGGCGCGTGGCCGCCGCGATGGAGCGCGTTTACGCGGACAAGCCGGAACATACGCCCGCCATCGCCTATCATTATGCCAGGGCGGGCAGCCCGGCCAAAGAAGAACACTACGCGGCGCTGGCGGGCGGGTATTTACTGGTGAGCGGCGCTTACCGCGAGGCGGTTTACTGGCTGACGCGCGCGCTGGCGCTGGTTTCCGCCGGGGATGGCGAGCTGAGCGCCGAACGCCGGCAGCGGCAGATCGCGCTGCGGCGGCAGATCGGTGGGGCGCGGCTGGGCCTGGGCCAGTATGAAGAAGCCCGGCAGCTTTACGAGGCCAACCTGGAAGCCTGCCGCGCTTTAAACGACCGGCAGGGCGAAGCCGACGCGCACCGCAGCCTGGGGGATGCGGCGCAGGCGATGGCCGATTATGACCGCGCGCACGTTTGTTACCAGAACAGCCTCAGCATCTACCGGGAAATCGGCGACCAGGCCGGCGTCGCCCGCCTGCTGAACAACCTGGGCAGTGTGGCCTACGACCTGGGACAATTGTCTGAAGCCAAACAGCTTTACCAGCAAAGCTTGGCGCTTTCCCGCGAGGCCGGCAGCCAGTGGAGCATAGCCGGCACGATTACCAGCACGACGCAGGAAATTCCGGTCGTGGCCGGCCAGCCGTTCCGGGACAGCCTGGCGGCGTACCAGGAGTCGAACGCTCGCGGCCCGCTGCAAGAGGCTTTCGAGCGGCTGCTGACGCTGGCAGCCAGCAATCCCAAAGAGGCTCAGGTTTTGTGCCAGGAGGCGCTGGCGCGGTTTCAAAAATCCGGCGACCGCTGGGCCAGCGCGCTGACGCTGGCGGCTTTAGGGCGGCTGGCGACGGCGGCGGGGCAGTTCAGCCAGGCCGCCCAACATCTGCGCGCGGCACTGGAAATCGCGGCGGCACTGCCAGACCACCCCCTGATGCTGGAAACGCTGGCCGCCGTCGGCGCGCTGTTCGTCCGGCGCGGCCAGCCGGAAAACGCCGTAGAACTGCTGGCGCTGGCGCTGCATCACCCCGACGGCAGCGATAAAACCCAGGATGAGGCCGAACGGCTGCTGTTTGAACTGCAAGCCGCGCTGCCGCCGGAGCAGGTTAAAACCGGGTGGGAACACGGCAAAACCCGCGCTCTGGACGACGCCGCGCGCGCGCTGCTGGCCGGTGATGCGCTGTCGTCAGGGCAGGCTCCCGCCTGATTGCCTTTAACGGCCTATTCCATCTTCAACGCGATGACCGGCGGCAGGCGCGCCGCCCGCAGCGACGGGTACAGCCCCGCGCCCAGGCCGACCAGCGTCGCCAGCGCCAGCGCGAATAACGACAGTTCCGGCGGAATGATAATCAAGCCGCTGCCCATCTGCCCCGGATTGATGGGCAGGAACATGATGCCGCCCGCCGCCGGGTCGGTGGCGGAGTTCATCACCGCCTGGTTGATGGCGTCCCGCAGCAGCATGGACAGCCCCACCCCGGCCAGCCCGCCGGCCAGGCCCACCAGCCCGGCCTCGATCAAAAAAACGGTCAGAATATCGCGGTCGCTGGCCCCGATGGCTTTCATCAGGCCGATTTCTTTGGTGCGCTCCAAAATCGCCATCGTCATCGTATTGGCGACGCCGAAGGCCGCCACCAGCAGCGCTACGCCGCCCACGCCGCCCAACATCAGACGCATCGTGCCGAAGAAGCTGTTGAGCTGGTTGAGAAAATCACCCATGCCGCCCGCCGCATAGCCCAGTTCGCGGATGGCGGCGGAAACATCCAGTGTCACTTCGCGGTCGGCAGCGCGCACGACGATCTGATCGTAGCGGAAGTTTTTTGTGTCTATCTCCTGCCCGGTGATCCATTCGTTCAGCCGGATGACATCTTCCAGCGGCACGATCAGGGCGTAATCGTACATGCTGGTTCCTTCCTGGAGCAGGCCGACTGGCGTGATGTCCACCCGGCGTTCGGTGGGGGTGGCGCTGGTGTACTGGTACAGTTTGACCTTAAAGGGCGTTTCAAACAGGTCTACCTGCACCGGCTGGTAGGTGTCGCCGGAGGCTTTGGGGTTGTTGAAATAATCGCCGGCGTGCGCGCCGATGAGCGCCTGGCCGCGCTCCAGCGTTAGCTGCCCCTTCGTCACCTGCAAGCCCATATACGGCAGCAGCGTCGGGTCCACGCCTAAAATCTGGGTGTAGCCGGTGTACTCGCCGGCCAGCATCTCGCCGCCTTGTAGGTTCACCATCGGGATGACGGCGGCCACGCCGGGAATCTGCCACAGCTCGCGCACCGTTTCGGCGGTCAGTTCCGGGATGGTTTCCGGGAACGAGCCGTCCGGGTTGGGGGCGTAGTTGGGGTAAACCTGAATTTCGGTCAGGGCGGCGCTGCTGCCGAAGCCGGATTCGGCGGACTCCTGCAAACCAATCGTCAGGGCGATAAGGATAATTACCGCCGTCGTGCCGACCAGCACGCCGCCGGAGGTCATCAGCAGGCGGGCGCGCGCCCGTCCCAGGTTGTTAATCGCCAGCATCGCCAGTTCGTAAAACATCTTAACTGCCTAACCCCAGGAAACCCAGCAGCAGCCGTCCCAGCAGGTCGTCCGGGTTGGTTTGCGGCGTTTCGCCCTGGACGGGGAACAGCGAATCCGGCGGTGGTTCAAACGTGGGCGGCGGCGGCGCGGGGACGGCCTCCAGTTCATAGGTCTGCACGATGCTCTGGGGTTTGTTCAGATCATCAATGTAGTTGAGCGTGATGGTAATTTTCACCGGCCCTTCTTCTGACGGGATGACGATCGCCGAGACGGAGGTATCGTCCTCCGCCCGCAGTGTGGCGAGCAGCGTCTCCGCGCCTTCCACCACTTCGCCGTTTTCGGCTGCTGTCGTCGCGCTGTTGAAGTTGACCGACTTCCGTCCCCGGTTGGAGATTTTTAACGTCAGCGTCAGCGGTTCGCCGATGTTGGTCTGCTCCGGCAGCGGC
>JAPKMO010000225.1 GCA_026645945.1 Anaerolineae bacterium | reverse complement strand
GTTCGTCATCTTGACACTCTCCTGTATCCTCAACAGTTTACCTAGAGTGTCAGATTAAGTCTCGTCTATTTCAATTAATAATAATGTACTAGCGCCGGTAAATGTGCCGCAGCGCCGATTCAACGGTCGGATACTGAAAGGTGAACCCGGCTTCCAACAGGCGTTTGGGGGCTACGTGGCGGCCTTCCAGCAAAAGCTGCGCGACCTCGCCGAAAGCCAGCCGGAAGGCGAAACCCGGCGCCGGCACGAAGGAAGGCCGGCCCAGCACCTTGCCCAGCGCCCGCCCGAACTGCGCGTTGGTCACGGTTTCCGGCGCGACCAAGTTGTAAATGCCGCCGGTTTGCGGATTTTCGATCATAAAACGGATGGCACTCACCACATCGTTCATCGCCACCCAGGGCAGCGGCTGCCTGCCGCCGCCGATGGGGCCGCCGGCGAACAGTTTAAACGGCAGCGCCAGCCGGGGCAGCACGCCGCCTTTTTCGGTCAGGACGATAGCAGTACGCAGCACGCAGCGCCGCACGCCCATTTTTTCGACCGGCGCGGTAGCCGCTTCCCATTCCTGCACCACTTTGCCGAGGAACGAACCGGCGGCGGGCGAGTCTTCGGTCATCACCTGCCGGTCATCAACCGGATAATAATCCACGCCGGACATCTGGACGACTACGCCCGGTTTGGTGGCCGCCGCTTCGACCGCCTCCACGACGGCGCGCCCGGCATCCTGGCGGCTTTGCAGGATGCGTTTCTTGCGTTCATCCGTCCAGCGTTCCGGCAAAAACGTATTCCCGGCGATGTTCTCCCCGGCCAGATTGATGATCGCGCCTGCGCCGTCGGCCAGGTGTCCCCAACCTTTGGCCGAGCGCGCGTCCCATCCTTCCACGCGCGCGCCCGCCGGCACGCCTTCTGCCGCGCGAGGACTGCGGCTTAACAGGATGACTTCATACCCGCTTTTCACCAGATCGGCAGCCAACGCCGTGCCGATCAGACCCGTTCCGCCCGTAATGATGACTCGCATATGCCTGCCCTTCACCTCATTGTTCACATCTTGTATAGGTATTGTAAATCCGCAACCCGGAGAGAGTCAATTGAAACTCATGAGGTGTTTAAGGAGACATCATCTTATCAATTAAGAGTTTATCCATAAACCCACCAGACAGTGGGCTTAAGCCCACTGTTTTGCTATCAGATCAATTGGTTTATGGATAGGTTCTAGATAATCTTCCCAGGACGGCAGGATTTAAGGTCTGTTGATTGTGACTGTCCCCAACGTCAGGTAATCGGCGCCGCCGACCGGCAGCCGCGCCGAGGGGTTGTCCAGGTCATACAGGCCGACGATTAACGTGTAGTCGCCCGGCGTTAAATCCGGCGGTATCAGCAGGCCGTGACGGTCGGTGATGGTTTCGCCCGGCGGCCAGTTGACCGTCAGCGCCGAGCCGCCGCCCGGTTCGCTGTCGCGCTGCGCCGCCAATACGCCGCTGGCGTCGAGAAGCTGCACGAAAACTTTATAACGCCGGTTGAGCGGCGCGGCGGTCTGCCAGTCCAGCCGCACTTGCAGCGCATCCCCCGGCTGCGCCGCGCCGCCAAAGGCATAAGCCTCCAGCGCGATGAACTCGCCAAAACGCGCGCCAGATGGCGTGGGTTCCGGCAGATCGGCGGGCGTGACGTAACGCGCCAGCCGCACGTCGCCGTACCAGACATTTTCGCCAGACTCGAAGGCTTCGGCGTCCAGGGTGGATTCGACCACACGGTTAGGGTCGCGTTCGGCTTCGCCCCAGAAGACAGCGAAAATACGCTGCGAATCCGCGATGATGCGGCGCACTTCGGCCAGTGTCGCGGCGTCGTCGCCGCCCAGGCCGCGCGGCAGCGGATAAACCTGTGCCTCGCCCCGGTAGTAGTAGCGGAATACTTCTTCCTGGTTGGGCGCATCTAGGATGACAGCATCGCCGGGGCGCGCGTCGGCCTGCACCAGCGCGGCCAGCGCCCGGTAGTCGGCGCGTTGGAAGGCCGGGTCATCGTACAGCGGCGCGAGTCCGCGCCCCACGTCCACCAGCACCACGCCCAGGCTGGCCGCCACCGCCGCCGACAGCAGCATGGACGGGCGCACCCCGACCCGTGCCGCCCACCACATCACGCCCGCCGCCCGGCCCATCCACAGCGCGAAGGCGATCTGCGCCGGGAGCAGGAATTTGAGGTTGGCCTCGCGGAATAAACCCAGCGCCAGGAACAATCCGACCACCACCACCAGCGTTATGACCGGGAACAGAATCCGCCCCCAGCGCGGGCGCGCCGCGCCGAACGGCACCAGCCCGACGGCCAGGAAAATCGGCACGTAGGGCAGCGTGGCCGGGCCGGTCGCCTCGAAGGTGATGCCGTAAGCCAGCCAGCCCAGGATGGTTTGCAGCGCCGCGCCGGTTTCGGTTGTTTCGCCGGTGCTGGGCCAGCCCGTGACCTGCGCCCAGGCGGTCGGCAGCCAGGGCAGAAACAGCGCCAGGGCGAGCAGGTTGGCGAGGATGAAGGCGATCAGCAAGCTTCCGGCTGCCGGTTGCCGGCTGCCGGTATCAGAAGGCGGTTTTGAAGTACCCTGTCGCGCAGACATCTCCCCCTTGCCCTGGGGGGTGAGGGCAGCACTCACCGCCCACACCAGCACGATCACGCCCTGCGCGACCATCACGAACGGATAGGCGTAGTGCGTATACAGCCCGGCGGCGTTAATCAGCGCCAGCGGGAGAATAGTGCTGAGGATGGAGTACCGGGTTTTT
Source organism: Anaerolineae bacterium (assembly GCA_026645945.1). Taxonomy (GTDB): domain Bacteria; phylum Chloroflexota; class Anaerolineae; order Aggregatilineales; family Phototrophicaceae; genus CFX2. The sequence goes on along the minus strand of JAPKMO010000225.1, from coordinate 532 downwards.
AAGACTAAAGACTGGCGTCTAAAGACTAAGGACTGCTGCGAAAGCAGCCTCGCCAGCGCCCACAGCCCCGCCGCCGACCACAGCGCCAGCAGCGCGTACATGCGCGCTTCCTGGGCGTAATAGACCTGGAAGGTGTTGAGCGTTACGAACAGCGCCGCGACCAGCCCCGCAAAGACGCCGAACAGCCGCCGCCCCAGCGCATAAGTGAAGGCGACCGTTAACACCCCGGCCAGCGCGGACAGCGCCCGCAGCGCGAATTCGCCGTCGCCGGTTAGCTGCCGCCAGATCGCCAGCAGCCAGTAGTAGCCCGGCGGGTGAATGTCCCGCGCGGCATTGGCGGCGATGTCCGCCAGCGAGCGGGTGGCCTGCACGTAGGCGTTGCCCTCGTCGTTCCATAACGACTGCGTTTCGAGATTGTGAAAGCGCAGGTAGACGGCGAACAAGATAACCGCCAGAACGAGAACCGTTACCAGTTTCTGGTTCACAGTTTCCGGTTTGATTCTGGCAACTGGCAGCTGGTAACTGGCAGCTT
>JAPKMO010000224.1 GCA_026645945.1 Anaerolineae bacterium | reverse complement strand
ATGTTGCTCATCACCTTGATGCGCACCGCCATCGCCGGCCAGTAGGACTTGTGCAGGGCGCGGATCTGCCGCAGCAGGCCGTCGATGCGGTAGCGGATGCGCAGGAAGTTCTGCTCCGGCTCGAAGTGCACGTCGGAGGCGTCGCGCTTGACGGCGTCGGTGAGGATGGCGTCGATCAGGCGCACCACCGGCTGGCTGTACTCGTCGCTGGTGGCGGCGAGGCTGCGCCAGTCGATCTCGCCGGTCTCGATCTCGTGCAGGATGCCGTCGATCGACAGCTCGTGGCCGTAGTACTGGTCGATGGCGCGCGAGATCTCCGACTCGCCGGCCAGCACCGTGTCGATCTGCAGGTCGTCGTGGGTCAGCGCGCGCAGCTTGTCCAGCGCGACGATGTCGTTCACGTCGGCGATGGCCACCGTCATGCGGTGCCGGGCGCGGTCGTAGTCGAGCGGCAGCAGGCGGTGGCGCTTGGCGAGGTCCTGCGGCACCAGGCGCAGGGCGGCCGGGTCGATGATGGCGTGGGAGAGGTCGACGCTCTTCTTGCCGAGGCTCTCGCCGAGCGCGTCGCGCAGCGTCGCCTCGGTGATGAAGCCGAGGCTGACCAGCAGCTTGCCGACCGGCTGGTTGGACTTCATCTGCTCCAGCAGCGCGATGCGCAGCTGGTCCTCGCTGATGACTCCCTGCGCGATCAGGATCTGGCCGAGCGGCCGGCGATGCGGTGCGGGCGAATTCATCTCCATGGCGCCGGATCGGGCGCGGGTTATTTTTGCAGTTCGCTGATGCGCGCGGCGACCTGCTTCCTGTCGAAGGCGGCAGGACGCTGGGCGGCGGCGGCAAGCGCACCCTGATAATACTGCAAGGCGAGCTTCGGTTGGCGCAGCTGGTCGAGGCTGATCGCCAGGTTGAACTGGTAGTCGGGATTTTCGCCGTCGCCGGCGAAGGCGCGGAAATAGGCCTGCTGGGCGTCGTTCCAGCGGCCCTGCTGGGCGTAGAGGTTGCCCAGGGCGAAGTTGAGGGTCGGGGAGTCGGGCTGGCCGGCCAGCAAATTCTTCAGGCGGCTCTCGGATTGCGTCGGGTCGACCTGGCCGCGCAGGCCGATCAGTCCGGCCTGGGCGGCGCCGTCCTTCGGGTCGGCTTCGAGGATGCGCAGGTAGTAGGCCTCGGCGGCTTCCGGCTGGCCTTCGCGCAGGCCGATGGCGGCCAGGCCATGCAGGGCATCGATGTTTTTCGGCTCGCTCTTCAGCACCGCCTGGTAGTTGCGCTGGGCGGCGGCGAGATCGCCCGACTGGAAGGCCTGCCAGGCGCTGGCCACCTGCGGGTTGACCTGCAGCCGGCCCGTCGTGATGCGGATCGGGCTCTCCGGTTCGGGCGCGGTGGCGGCCGGCGCCGGTGCGGGTTTCGGCGCCGGGCGCTTTTCCGCAAAAGTCAGTGCCGGCGGCACGGCGGGCGCCTTGGCCTCGGCCCTTTCAGCCTCCTGCGGCGCGGCGGCGGCCGGCGTCGGCGCGGCCGGGGCGACCGCCGGCTGGGCGGGCGTGGCCGGCGCGGCGGCGATCGGCGCCGGGGGCGGCGCCGGGGTGCGGGCGGTGGCCGGCGAAGCGCTCAGTCCGCCCTTCGGCTGCAACTGCCACCAGAACCAGCCGCCGATGCCAACGGCGGCAATCAGGGTGGCCAACCCGCCGTAAATGAGGAGGTTGCGGTTCGGTGCCGGCTGCTTGGCCTGGAAAACGTTCTGCGCTGCGGCACGCTCCCGCTTTGCGGCATCCTGCGGCGGTGGTGCCGGGGGGGCGGGGGCGATGACGGGTTCCCGCCTTTCGGCGCCGGGCGCGTGGAATTCGTGGTCGAGCAGTTCGAGGCGCGAAGGCAGCTCGGGCAGGCCGCCGGGCGCTTCGGCGCCGACCGCCTCCGCGGCGGGCGGCTGCGCCCCGGCCTTCGCTGCCGCCTCGGACTGGCGCTTGGCCTCCTCGGCCTTCTTCAGCGCGTCCATCAGCAGGCTCACTGCGGATTGCCTCCCACGTTCCACTCCGGCACCGGCTGCAGGCCGCCCTTGTTCTCGAAAAAGTCGTCGCGCGGCAGGTTGTTGCGGAAGCTGCTGTAGTCGCCCTGGATGCTGGCGTCTTTGATCACAGTGGGACGCAGGAAGATCACCAGTTCGGTCTTTGAGCTGCGGTCTTTACGGTGCGTGAAGATGTTGCCGAGGATGGGGATTTTCGAAACACCAGGCACGGCGTCATCATTGTTATCTACCGAGTCCTGCATCAGTCCGCCGAGTACGGCGATATCACCGTTGTTGACGCTCATCACTGATTCCATCTCGCGCGTCTGGATTTCAGGAACAATGTTTGACTTGCCGGCAGGGATGAGTGGGTTTGGATCCGCTTTACCTTCACCAATAGAGCGTGAGATTGTTGGTCGCACGTTCAGGAGCACAGAGTTGTTTTCGCTAATTTGTGGCGTGACGCTCATGACCAGACCGACAGCGACCGACTGCGGCGTAGTGGTTACGTTCGTAACCGTGGTGGTTTGCCCCTGCGTAGTGTCAACTTTGAATTGGAAATAGACAATGTTGTCTACTACTTTGAGGATGGCGGTCTGATTGTTCAGTACTGAAATCTTTGGGCTGGAAAGAACCCTCAGTGTGCCAAAGTTCTCCAGCAGCTTGATGGCGGTAAGGAAGTCGCCCCGGCGGAAGGCTAGGCTGAACAGGGTGTTGCCGACCGCCGAAGGCAGGGTCGAGGTGGAGGTGGTGGCCTCGAAGGCTCCTGTGAGCGGGTTGACGCTGAAGCTGCGCGTCGTGCTGCCCTGGCCGATGGCGCGTCCGGCGGCGCCCTGGTTGAAGTACTGCCAGTCGATGCCCTGCTGGTAGTTCTCGCTCAGGCGCACCTCGACGATGGTGGCTTCGATCAGCACCTGTCGTCTTGCCGAGGTGAGTACCTTGTCGAGGAACTCCTGGATCTTCTCGTGCTGTCGGGACGTGGCGCGTGCCATCAAGAAACCGGTTTCACGGTTCACCATCACCGAGGCGGCTTGCAGTGTCTCGTATTCCTTGGCGGCCGTGGATTGCTGTTGCGGCGGTGCGACCTGCACCTGGATTTGGGTGGGCGCGCCGGGGCCGCCCGCACCCGCGCCGGCGGCACCCGACTGGGCCGCCGCCCCCGCCGCGGCAGCCTGTTCCTGCCCTTCGGCGACGCGGCGCTTGACGATGATCTCCTTGTCGGTTTCGCGCAGGATGTCCTTGATGTTCTGCTCCAGGGTTTCCCAGAAGCGGTTCTTGGCAACGTTGTCTACCTTGGTGGAGGAGACGTTGCCGCTGGTGCCGCCCGCCGCGGCGCCGGCCCCCGCCGCACCGGCCGCGGTCGGGCTGATGCTGGCGATCTGGGTGTTGATGGCGACGTTGCCC
>JAPKMO010000223.1 GCA_026645945.1 Anaerolineae bacterium | reverse complement strand
CAAGGCCTTGCGCCCCTACGAACCACCATAACCCTTTATGGCTCCGAACCTGGCATGATATGCAATTGCCCTGCGGGGAATGAGTATGGTAGGAATGAAATACGGTTTTGTTCGTATATAATGTAACTACAAACAGATCGAGCGAGGATGGTGACAATGGCTGTGGCGAATCCCCGCATTGAGCAGGCTGCCGCCGAAGCGGTTTCCGCGCCGCAGGTATCGCTGGAAGTTTATATGGAACGTTTTGCGGCGCACTTCTGCGAATGGGTCGAAGGAGAGGTCATCCCGATGTCGCCGGCTTATATCTATCACGACAGGCTTACCCGCTATCTGGCGATTTTGCTGGAAACATTTTTGTCCCTTCGCCCCATCGGACAAATATGCCAGGCCCCCTTTGTGATGCGCCTGCCGGCGTTCCCCAACCGCCGCCGCGAACCCGATTTGCAGATCATCCTGAACAACAACCCCGGCACGCTGACCGAAACCTACATGGACGGCCCGGCGGATATATGTATTGAAGTCGTCTCGCCGGAGAGCGTGGCCCGCGATCATGGCGATAAATTCGAGGAATACGAAAAAGGCGGTGTGCGCGAATACTGGATTATAGACCCGATTCGCAGCGAAGGCCGTTTTTACCGCCGGAGCGGTGAGGGTATTTTTTTACGCCAGGCAGAAGACGCCGAAGGGTTTTACCGGACGCCGCTGCTGCCTGGCTTCGCGCTGCACGTGCCGACGCTGTGGCAGGACGCGCTGCCCGACCCGATTCAGACTGTTGAAGCGGTCAAGGCCATGCTGAACGAGCCGTAGGGACACGATGCGGTTATCGTGTCCCTACCCCTATGGCCGCCTAACGCCCCGGTGGAACACCAAGCGCAACCGGCTGTGTATTCGGCTGGTCACCAGGACGGGGCAGCGCCAGGAAGGTCGCACCCGCCGCCTGCAATTCCTTCAAAATAACCGGCAGCACGCGCCCGGTCACACGGTTGATGTCGTGCAGGACGATAATTACGCCGTCGCCGTAATCATAGGCGTTGTACAGGTGGTCAGGCGGGTGCGGCACGCCCAATACGTTGTCCAGCACGAACTGGTCAAAATTGTTGGGGTCAACCGATTCCGGCAGCCGGAAACCACAGTCGTCGCCATCCACATTCCAGTTGTAACTGATGACCGGCTCACCCTCCGGCAAAATCAGCGCATGGCCGCCGCCGCCCGGCTGGCGGAACAACTTCGGCTGCGCGTCGTAAAGCGGCAGCACGTCCGTCCCCAGCGCAGCCCGAATCGCTGCTTCGGTTTCATAATACGCGGCGATCACTTTTTCATCCGGCGTGCCGGCGTAATACCCCACTTCCTTCCATAGATGGTTGCCGAGGGCATGGCCTTCGCGCACAATGCGCTGCAAAATGTCTTCTTTTCCGGCGATCTGCCAGCCGTTAATAAAAAACGTCGCTTTGGCGCCGTACTCCGCCAGGATGTCGAGGATTTGCGGCGTGTAGGCGCGGGTCGGGCCGTCTTCAAACGTAAGGTAAACGCGGAAAGGTGCGGAAACCTGGGCATGGACGTTCGGAAGGGCGGCGTTTAACAGCAGCACCACCGCCACAGCAGCCGCCGCCCGGAGCGTCAGTCGAAACATTTTGTTTCCCTTTTGAGGTAAAAAAGAATCGTTATTTCCAGTCTACGAGGGATGCGCGCGAAAGAACCTGACGCAAACACAACGATTCGACGGCGATGGCACGCCGCAGGGGAATCCGGGGGCGGATTGAACAACCAGCAGCCCGCCCCCGCCAAATCAACGTCCGGTTATGGCGCAGACATCGCCGCGCCCAGAGTGGCGCAGGCGCTGCACGTATTATTCGGGCGGATGATGGCATAACCCGCCTGCGGGTCTGCGCCATATTCGGTCGAATCCACGTTCCAGACGATCAACAGCCGCACACGCCCGGAGCGTTTCGCCAGCGTGGTGGCTTCGGCCAGCCAGACGGCCTGATCCTGCGCGGTCACATTGGCCGCCCACTCAAAACCAGCCGGCAGCGGGCCGTAACCTTCAGGCGACAGATACCCCAGTTCGGTGAAACACAGCGGTTTGCTTGAGATGATAGAAGCGTAGGTGTTCACCATCGTCTGATAGTAGCGCGTGTAGTGGTTGGGGTTGCCGCGCGGGTCGCCGCTGGTGCGGGTGGGCGACAGAATGCCCTCGTTATAGTGAATGCCCACGCAGTCCATAAACTGGGTAGCGCCGGCCTGCACCATCTGCTGCAAAAACGGCGCATCGTCGCAGCCGTTGCCGGTGCAGCCGCCGAAGAAGCCGGTCGGGGCGGGCGCGCCGCTGATGACCAGCACGTTCGAGTTGGCGCGTTTGATGGCCTGATACGCCGCGCTCAACATCTGCGTGTAGGCCGCGCCGCCGATTCGCCCGGCAGGCCACTCGCGGTCAATGTTCTGTTCGTTCCAGACCTCAATGGCGTCCGGGTTAAGCGCCGCCACGCCGCCCAGAAAGTTGGCGAAGTTCTGGTAATACTGGGTGGGATTGGCGGCAAGCTGCCCCCGGTCGCCGACGATGCTTAAGAGGATTTTAAAGCCGTTGCTGCGGGCGGCATCAATCGCACCCTGGGCGATGCTGGCCGGTGCGCCGCCATCCCAGCGTATCTGTGTTTTAGCCCAGGTCATCCCGGCGGCGCGCATCTGGGACGGGTACGAGAAGCTGAAGACATGCCCACCCAGTTCAAAGCTGCCGGTGATCGGGCCAGGGCCAGGACCGGGGCCAGGCTGAGTCGTGCCGCCGCCGGCAGGGATAATCAATACCTGCCCTGGATAAATCAGGTTCGGGTTGGCGATATTGTTGCGCTGCGCGATGGCCGCGATCGTCGTGCCAAAGCGCCGGGCAATCGCGCTCAGATAATCGCCGCGCACCACCGTATAACTCGTTTCGGTCGGCGGCGTGGGCGTAACAACCGGCGGGGGCTGCTGGCCGCCGGTCGTGCCGGGGATCACCAGCTGCTGACCGACATAAATCAGATTCCAGTTGACAATGCCGTTCCGGGCGGCGATGGCCGCCATGGTCACATTGTAGCGCAGCGAGATGCGGAAAAGATTCTCTCCCGGCTGCACCACATGCACGACTTCGCTCTGCGCCAGCACGGTGACGCCGAACGACAACAAGAGCGCCAGCAGACTTACAATCAGGATAAAACGACGCATAGGGACTCCTTTTGCTGCGGCCAGGTAATAATCCGTTTTACAATCTTTGAAAGTTAAGTGTAGCACGAACTTAAAAAACGCGCTGGCAAATTTCCCGCGTCACAGGGCAATTGCATATCATGCCAGGTTCGGAGCTATAAAGGGTTATGGTGGTTCGTAGGGGCGCAAGGCCTTGCGCCCCTACCCGCGAAACGGCCTTTATCGAACCACAAT
>JAPKMO010000222.1 GCA_026645945.1 Anaerolineae bacterium | reverse complement strand
AATCGCCGCCGAGGCGCTGGTGCTGGTCTTTCATAATACCGATCTACCAGGGCGCGTCCGGCTGGCGGCGGCGGAAGCCCTGCTGGCGCTGGAAAGCGCCCCAATAGAAGTGGCCCTGCTGGGCGCGCTCCGCAGCGCGGATTGGCGCGTGCGCCGCAACGCGGCGGCGGTGCTGGGCCAGTTGGGCGCGGAGTGGGCTGTCGAACCGCTGCGGGCTGCCATGAGCGACTCGACCGAGCTGGTTCGCCGCACGGCGCAGGCGGCGCTTAAACGCATCGGCACGCCAGAAGCTCTGATCGCCCTGGCGTCCGCCGAACCGCCGTCGGTTAACCCGGTGCTGTTTTTGCCCGCGCCGGAAGCGCCCCCAAGCCCGTCGGAAACCCCTCCATCCCCGCCGGCCTCTGCCGCCCCGGAGGCAGCCGCTCCGCTCTCTTCATTAGAAGCCGATGCGCCCACCGACGAGGAAGATACCCAGCCTACTTCGACCGTAGGATAGCCGGGTTAAGCGCGCATGTGCCGTCCGGCAGGCGGCGCAGGTTTTCAGCCGGGATACGGTACAGTTCGTAGTCGCCCTGCTCGAACATCGGAGTCGGGTCGGCGGCTTCCAGCGCGCCGGTCAACACCTGCCGGTCAACATTAAACGACCCCAGCAGCACGTAATTCGGGCAGGCCGCCAGGGAGTTAAAGACCTTTGAATCGTAGGGGCGTTTGAAAAACAGGGATTCGGTGATGGCGTTGGCGACCCGCGTGCCGGGATAAACAAAACTGCCGGCGGTGAGGTAGCGCACCGGCCATTCCCAGGTTAGCACGATCTCATCCGGCGCGACGCTGGATTCCACAAACGCGGCCATCGCAAAAAAATCATCCCCGCGCCGGTCATTGAACATATCCGGGATATGCTGCGCGCCGATGGCGAGGCCGCACAGCCCGGTTAAAACGGCGTAACTCAACCGGGGGCTGAACCGCCGCTCCAACCACCGCGCCGCCAGAAACGCCAGGAAAACCATCACAAATACCATGCCGATGAAACTGTACCGCTGCCAGCCGATGGACACAAAAGCGTACCAGCCAATCCACAACGCCGTGAACAGCAGCAAAAAGCCCTGCACACGGCGCGCGCCCGCCCCAACCGGGGCGGCGGCAGGGCTGCGCCGCTGTGCCAGCAGCAGGCCGCCCAGCACCGTCCCGGCCAGCGCCAGCCGCCATAAAACGCTCAGTTCGCGCAGGTTACGCAGCGTGCGAAACGGGATGATGTGAATCAGCGCGCCTTCGCGCAGGGTTTGCATATTTTCTGCCCACTGCGGCCCGGCCATCTGCGCGCGCCACAGCGTATCCAGGCCGTAAACCGCGCCCATCGCGCCGGCCACCAGCAGCCAGCGGCGGCCTTCCTGGGGATGGCGCGCCAGGTTGTACAGCGCCCACAGGCCGACGGCAGCCACCAGGATGAGCAGCACCTGTGATTTGATGGTGATCGCCAGCCCGAACAGCAGCCCCGCCGCCAGATACGACCAGCGGCGCGCCCGGTCGTTTAACAACAGGTGCAGCCCCAACGTGATGCAAAAAATGGCCGGGATTTCGCCCAGCACCTGACGGCTCATCATGATGTAGTTGGCCGTCGAGTCTCCCGGCAGAACCAGGATGAACAGCGCCGCCAGATAAGCCGGCAGCGCCCCATACAGCCGGTAGGCCAGCGCGTACAGGGCGACCAGCGCCAGCACCGCTGTAACGGCGATGGTCAGCCGCGCCAGTTCCAGGTTTGGTCCGTACAGCGTATAAAACCAGGACAACGGCACCAGAATCGGCGGCCCGGTCTGGATAGCCGGGTCGGCGATCCGCAGCCCATCCGCCGACGGCAGCGCGTACAGGCCGGTTTCGGCCAGGGTGCGCGCGGTCACCAGGTTCAGGCCTTCGTCATACCATGTATATGGAAACTCGGCCAGCCGTACCACCAGTAACGGCAGCGTCAAAAGCAGCACCAAACCAAACAAACCATGTCTGCGAAGCAAGTTTACTACCATCAGAATCCAAACAACCCTCTGCTTTTTTGCGGATACAGCTTCATCGTTCTTAAATTACCTAAAACTGGCAGAAAACGGAATGAGAAATTGGGATGAAAACCCCCGGCTGTGGGGTTTTCCCCGTGCGTTCGTCTGGATTGGACATAAACAGCCCTCGCCCAACGGCGGCGGTCGTGTCACAATCAATTCCCTGTGTTTGCCGGCACGCCGGAGATATGATTTTAGAGGGGGAATCCACCATGCCTGAAAATGCACTCGCCCTGCTGATCGTCGGCCTGATCGCCGGCGTGGCCTCCGGCATGTTTGGCATCGGCGGCGGCGTGGTCATCGTCCCGGCGCTCATCATCCTGGGCTTCGAGCTTCAGGAGGCTGCCGGCACGTCGCTGGGCGCGCTGCTGATGCCGGTCGGCATCTTCGCCGTGATCGAATATTACCGCGCCGGAAAGTTAAAATTCGGCATCGCCGTACCCATCGCCGCCGGGCTGGTGGCCGGGACGATAGCCGGGGCGGAGATCGCCCGCAACCTGCCGTCCGAAACGCTGCGCCAGTTGTACGGCATTTTCCTGATCTGGACGGGGTGGCGTTTTGCCGAGCCGCGTAAGATGTGGCAGGAATGGCGGGCCAAAACTCCCACGCCCAAAATGCCGGAAGAAACCACGACGACGGTAGCCTGGTATATCCTGCTGATGGTGGGGCTGGGGGCGGGCGTGCTGGCCGGCATGTTCGGCATCGGCGGCGGCGCGATCATCGTGCCGGTGCTGGTGGGCCTTCTGAAGCTCGATCCCAAAGTGGCGGTCGGCACATCGCTGGCGGCGCTGCTGCTGCCGGTCGGCCTGGGTGCGGTCATCATCTACTACCAGGATGGCCACCTCGACCCGGCGGCGGCGGCTCTGGTGGCGGTCGGCCTGCTGATCGGCGCGCTGGGCGGCGCAAAAATCGCCCTGGGGCTGCCCTCGAAAACTGTCAAACAGATGTACGGCCTGTTCCTGATCGTCATCGGCCTGCGTTTCGTCGGCCTGCTCGACCCGATCATCAACCTCCTGGCCGGGCGCTGAGGTTTAAACCGCCCGTTTAATGGACAGCGGGCTTCAGCCCGCTGCCAGTGGGCTAAAGCCTCACTGTCTATCGCGCTGCCAGTGGGCTAAAGCCTCACTGTTTGTCGCGCTGCCAGTGGGCTAAAGCCTCACTGTTTGTCGCGCTGCCAGTGGGCTAAAGCCTCACTGTTTGTTAGGCTCTTTTTTGTTTATCCATAGGCCTCCGGCGGGGCGAGCGGCTGGCCGTCGGCTCCCGCGCCCTCGCCCTGCATATCCAGCGATTTCAGCGCGTTGAACAGGCCGGCGACCCTGGCGATAGTCTTTTCAAAGTCCTCGCCGCTCAGCGCCTCGACTTTCGTCCGCAGCGTTTCGGCCACTTCCGGGATGTTCAGCAGCATATCCATAAAGGTATTGCCGCCCGCGCCGGC
>JAPKMO010000221.1 GCA_026645945.1 Anaerolineae bacterium | reverse complement strand
GCCGGGGAGGGGTCTGAAAGGGCCATGAGCCGGTTAAGATTGGATATGCAATCGCCCTGCCTACAGGAATTCTACTAACCCACCGGCTTCACGCGCCGCCAGGTGGTGAAGTCGCGGCAGTAGTCGCACAGGTCGGGCGGGTGCGCGCCGAAGTAGGACTGGCCGCAGTTGGGACACAACCAGATCGGCACATCCGGCGGCCTGCCGGAATCGGGCGGCACGGGTGAGGCGGGCCGCGCTGCCGGGGACTTGCGGCGGCGTTTACGCGCCATGCGGCGTTTTTTCCAGCAGGCGTTCGCCCTGTTCCACCAGCCAGGGTGTGGGGTTGATTTTGCCGGCCAGCATTCGCGCGCGTTTTTCTGCCCACTCAGTTTTTAAATCCGGTTTTGCCAGCAGTTCCCGGACGCGAGCCAGTGCCTCGCAGCCGGTGTCAAACAGTTCCAGCAGGTGATAATGATCGCGCAGGTCGTACCAGGTGCCGGCGCGCAGCGTGCTGACGAACAGCGCCGGCGTACCAAGCACCGCCGCTTCGGTAAGCATCGTGCCGCCTTCGCCGATATACAGCGTGGCAAAGGCCAGCAGGTGATGAATCGTTTCCGGGGCGAAGGGCGTCACGAACGGGCGAAATTCGGGGTCTACATCGCCTTCGACCGACAGCAGCACCCGGCCGGCGGCGGCCAGTTCCCGCAGCAGGGCGCGTTTTTCATCCGGCGAAAAACCGTGCGCGCCCACATCATGCGTCGCACCCCAGGCGACAAAACGCACGATGAAAAAACGGTCGCCGGGCTGCAAACCCAGCGGCGTCAGGGCGGCGGGGTCGGGCGTAAATTCGTCCGGGTGCAGGTAGGCCAGCTCGTGATAGCCGGCGTAACGCGCCTGCCTGGGGCCAAGATCGGGCGCGAAAACATCGGGCGTGGCGATGAGCGTCGCAAACGGTTTGAACAGCGCGTGCTGCTCAGTGGCGTGATCGGTGTCGGTCAGCGCCAGGTAGGGTTTACGCATCAGCCAGGCGGGCAGACCGGCGGTGGGGCTGCCCATGCTGACGAACAGATCGGCCCGGAAGCGGCAGGCGGCGCGGTAAGTGGCAAACGTGCGGAAGACCAGTTCGGCCAGCAGCGCCAGTTTACCCCGGCGACGTTTGTAGGTGACGGTGTACGGCAGTTGGTAGTGTTCCAATAGATACACGATCATCTCGCGGTCGAGCGCTGTGAACAACACGCTATGCCCCCGCGCCATCCAGCGCCGCGCCGCGCCGCGAAACAGGTGTACATGCGCCGGGTGGCCGATGTCAATCAGGATACGAGCCATAATCGCCTTTACGAGTTCGAGTGAGGCAGATGCGGCACAGGCGGCCTCTGCCCAAAAATTGGTTTCATTATACACAATCTGTACGGCAGCGGCGCAGGCTTGACAGTTGGCGCTTTTTTGCGTACAAACGAGCCTCGCATCATAGTGGAGTTTCTTCTTTATGTACCATAACGCCTCGATAGCGGTCGTCGTGCCATGCCACAACGAGGAACTTCTTATCGCCCGTGTGCTGGATACCATGCCCGATTACATAGACCGCGTTTACGTGGTGGATGATGTAAGCAGCGACCGCACCGCCGCTATCGTCGAAGCCTATGTGCGGGAAAAATCGCCTGAACGGGTGCGTTTGATCCGGCATGAAACCAACCAGGGCGTCGGCGGAGCCATTGTCACCGGTTACAAACAGGCGTTACTCGATCAAATGGACGTGGTGGCCGTCATGGCCGGCGACGCCCAGATGGACCCGGACGACCTGCCCGCCATCATCGGCCCGGTGGCCGATGGCGAAGTGGACTATACCAAAGGCAATCGGCTCGTGACCGGCGAGGCGTGGTATCAGATACCCCGCGTGCGCTACCTGGGTAACGTGCTGCTGTCGCTGATGACCAAAATCGCATCCGGCTACTGGCATATCTTTGACTCGCAGACCGGGTATACGGCTATCTCTCGCCGGGCGCTGCAAACGCTAGAGCTTGACCGCCTGTGGAAGCGTTACGGTTATCCCAATCACCTGCTGATTATGCTGAACATCCACAATTTTGCCGTGCGTGACGTGCCGGTGAAGCCGGTGTACAACATCGGCGAGCGCAGCGGGATTCGCATCTGGCGGGTCATCCCGACCATTTCGCTGCTGCTGCTGCGGGGCTTCATCCAGCGGCTGTTCCAGAAGTTCATCGTGCGGGACTCTCACCCGCTGGTGCTGTTTTATCTGTTCGGTACGCTGACCTTTTTCCCCGGCTTATTGCTGGGCTTCTATCTGTTTTTCTATCGTCTGCTGGTCGGGCCTGTCGCAGCCACATCCGGGCTGTTCGCCATGTTTTTGATTATGTTCGGGCTGAACTTCCTGATGTTCGCCATGTGGTTCGATATGGATTACAGCCGCAACCTGCGCTAACGGCCTGGGTTAGTTGGACAAAAATGGAATAAAAAATCGGGGCGCGTGTGCCGCACCCCGATGCGTTCTGCGTCTTTCCGGCAGGGCTGCCTACTGCGTGTAGGTGATAACCAGCCGGGGGGTGAAGGCCGGATTGCCCTCAAAGGCCCAGGTCAGTTTCCGCGCCCAGGGAACGCCGCCCGTGCCGCGCGCGATCAGCGACAGGCTGCTGCCGCTCTGCCAGCCGGGACGGCTGACGATTTCCTGCACTACCGCCGTGACATCTTGCAGCGTGTACCATACATTCGCGTTCCAGGAGATGCTGGAAGCGTGGTTGGCGACGGCAGCCGTCAGCGGGCGCTGCGAAGGTTTGCTGCTGGCCGTAAACGGCGCGCTGTTATCGCTGGCGTCGGCGGCGATCTGGAAGTTGACGGCGATCCACTGCGAGGTGGGCGAGTAGAACTCCAGCCGCGCAGAGGTGATGGTCGCGCCCTGCGGGATGGCGACGTTATTGAACCGCAGCCCCAGATAGCTGGCCGAAGGATTGGCGCCCGTGCCGACGAACACCCCCTGATACGACGGGAAGTAGCTCGTGCCGTCCTCGTTCACGTCATCGCCGGGCGCGGCGATCTGGAGGGTCACCGTGCCGCTGGCCGGCGCATCGGTCGGCGTATTTGTCGGGAAAGGTGTATTGGTCGGCGTATCCGTCGGAACGGGCGTATTGGTGGGCGTGTCCGTCGGAACCGGCGTATTGGTGGGCGGAACAGGTGTGTTGGCCGGTGTATCCGTCGGCGGAACGGGTGTGTTGGCCGGTGTATCCGTCGGCGGAACGGGTGTGTTGGTCGGCGTATTGGTGGGCGGAACGGGTGTGTTGGTCGGTGTATCCGTCGGCGGAACGGGTGTGTTGGTCGGCGTATTGGTGGGCGGAACGGGTGTGTTAGTCGGCGTATTGGTGGGCGGAACAGGTGTGTTGGCCGGTGTATCCGTCGGCGGAACGGGTGTGTTGGTCGGCGGAACCGGCGTATTGGTGGGCGGAACAGGTGTGTTGGCCGGTGTATCCGTCGGCGGAACGGGTGTGTTGGCC
>JAPKMO010000220.1 GCA_026645945.1 Anaerolineae bacterium | reverse complement strand
CAACTTCAACCTGGCTTAACAGCTTGCTCGGCAGCGTTTCGACAGCGAGGGTGGTGGGGCCGGTCATCAACACCCCCAGGCGCGCTTCCACCGCTGGGCTTTCGTTGACGAAATGAATCGGCACTTCCACGCGGATTTTAGTCGCCTCATCTACGGCGAAAAAGTCCACATGCAGGATATCGCTGCGTAGGATGTCCCGCTGAACTTCGCGGGCGAGGACGGTATAAACGCCGCCATCCACCTGAATATCAATCAGATGCGTGCCACCGGCTTTCATCAGGGTCACTTCCAGCGGGCGGTAGGGTATCTGGATATTAACAGGTGCGATGTGCGCGCCATAAACGATGGCTGGAACCAATCCCTGGCGGCGCAGCTGGCTGACTTTTTTACCGGTGGTCGCGCGCGACTGCGCCTCCAAAACATATTTCTCGGCCACGATTAGGGACTCCTTCGGACAGCGTATGGCGCAGGCCGGGCTGCTGTCGCGTGATACTCGATATTTAAGTTCGGAATAGGGTCATTCTAACGGCGGGGTGAAGGTTCGTCAATGGGGAGCTGACCGGGCTTATACGCTGCCATGGCAGTTTTAACGATTGGAACAAGGGGCTTATGCCCCTTGTTCAGCAGCCGTTTGTCGGCAGGGTATCAGCTTTTCTCCGGCGGGCGGGAACGCGGGCCGAGCTGGGACAGGATGCCGGCGATGGGGCGCAGCTCAAGCCACCACTGGTTTTTAGGGCGCTGGTGGGTTTCGTCAATCATTTTGGGGAACTCCTCAATCGAGAGGATTTGAATCCCGCCTGCACCCAGGCCGATGAAGGCGCTGGCGGGGACATCGGCCGGCGCGTTCTCGATCAAAAATTCCACGCAGCGGGCTGCCAGTCGGGTAGCCTGAATCCGGTCGAAAGGAGAGGGATCGCCCCCCTGCTGCAAGTGTCCCAGAATGGTCTGGCGCACATCGAACAGCGCGCCGCCTTCTTCCTCGAACAGCGCCGCCATGAAGTCCGAAGTGTAAACGGGGTTGGCGTTTTCGTTGCGGATAATCAGCCCCAGCCGCTTGCCATGTTTGAAGCCGGCGACAATCTGGTTTAAGTCCTCCTGCAAATCGCGCAGAGTGACGCCTTCCTCATGCAGATAAACACGCTCCGCGCCGGTCGCCAGGCCGCTCATCAAAGCCAAATAACCGCAGCGGCGGCCCATCACCTCCACGACAAAACAGCGTTCCTGGGCGATGGCCGATTGTTTGATTCGATCAACCGCCCAGGCGATGTTGTTGAGAGCGGTATCCGCGCCGACGCTTAACTCGGAGCCGGGCAGGTTGTTGTTGATGGAAGCCGGCAGGCAGATCATTGGAATGTTAAAAGCCGGGTAGTCGTCGCGGTGGTGGTACATCTCGTAGGCACCTTTGTAAGCCGTCCAGCCGCCGATGAGCAGAATTCCTTGAATTTCGTGTTTTTCGATAGTGCGGGCGATGCTGTATAGGTGGCGCCCGGTGGGTGTAATACGGCTGGTGCCTAACTCCGCACCGCCCACCGATGCCCAGCCGTTGACGCTCATCCAGTCCAGTTCGCGGATTTCGCCATCAATCAGTCCTTGAAAGCCATTGGTGACGCCCAACATAGTATGGCCTTTGTCCAGGCCGATACGCACCGCTGCCCGGACGGCTGTATTCATGCCGGGGGCGGGCGCGCCGCAGTTCATAACCGCCAGCCGCAGGCGTGTCTGCCCGGCGGTTGGGGCATGGGGCAGGGAGCGGTTAAGCGTTCGCAAGGTGCGGAATGCCTGGGTGAAACTGCCGCCGCGCAGTTCCATCGCGCGTTCGTAATCCTGGGCGTTGATCGCGTCGGCGACGGCGCGGGTTCGTTCCACGCATTCCATCAGCGGGGCGCGTTTGATGCGGTTGCCGCGCAGGCAGATCAACTGCGGTTCGGTTTCCGGCGTGGCTTCAAAAACAGCTTCGACGGCGGCATACCCCATCAGTGTACCCAGGTTGCGGTCGAAGGCGCTGGGCATCCCCCCGCGCTGAACGTGTCCCAGCACCGTCGCGCGGACTTCCTCACCCAGACCTTCTTCCAGGGCTTTAACGACTTCGGTGCTGCCGATGGGGTTGCCATGCCGGTCACGAGCGCCTTCGGCAATGACGACGATGCTTTCTCGCCGCCCGGCTTTACGCCCGGCTTTGAGGTCGGCGACCATTTTTTCCTGCCAGTTGTCCATTTCGGGCGGGCATTCCGGGATCAGCACCCATTCTGCGCCGGTGGCAAGGCAGGCCATCAGCGCCAGATAACCGCAGTGCCGCCCCATAACCTTGACCACAAACGTGCGCTGGTGGCTGGCGGCGGTGCTGCTGAGGGCATCGATCGCTTCGGTGATGCGGTGCAGGGCAGTATCCGCGCCAATGGTCATATCGGTGCCGTACATATCATTGTCAATCGAGCCGACCAGACCGACAACCACGAGAAAGGCGTGGCGGTCGGCTGTTTTCTGGTCAATTTCCCCCATTTCGACCAGTTCGCTTAACAGGGCGGGCCATTCCTGTCGGAACAAGTTGGCGCCGGTCAGGCTGCCGTCCCCGCCGATCACCACCAGGCTGTCTATCTGGTGTTTAAGCAAATTGTGCGCGGCCTGGCGGCGTCCCTCGTGCGTGCGAAACGCTTCGCAGCGGGCTGTTCCGATCACCGTTCCGCCCCGGTGCAGGATGCCGCCAACCGAGTCCCATGTCATTTTGCGGATTTGACTGCCGCCGTCAATCAAACCCTGATAACCTTCGTAAATTGCATAAACCTCGGCTCCCCAATTCAGGCCGGTGCGGATGACAGCCCGGATGGCGGCGTTCATGCCCGGCGCGTCCCCTCCGCTGGTTAGAATGGCAAGGCGTTTTTTAGCCATGTTCGTCAAATTCCCCCTGATTCAGAGCAGATTGCGTTATGGTTTGAGGGTAAATATCGGTCTGGCGGCGCAAACTGGCCGCCGGCGTTGTTTTGATACGCGCGCCGATCATGAGCGCGCGGTTTTTATTCGCAGCCATTATTATAACACCGCCGCGCAGTTTCGTGGCCGGTCAACCGCCGCAGCCGGGTTAAGCGCGCGTTAAAGCCGCCGATTGTGGACGGGCGGCGGCAAATCGCTTTTTGTATGACGAATGATCGGGGTTTTATAACACAAAAGAAGCCCGGTGGGGCTTTTTACATGCGCTTGAGTAAAAACACGATTACGACAACGCCCAGGACAATCCAGATTAACCAAGAAATGATTGACATGGGCAGATAGATCAAACTCGGGTTACTGCACAGCGCAATTGCCCCAACGATTGCCAGGAGTGTAATGATAACCCCCAGCGGCGTCTTGAAAAAATTGTCTGACATGATGCCCCCTTAACTGCATTTGTTTTGATTTTACACTATGCCGCTGCCTGCCGGGCTAAAAACGGCACGTTTTTAGGGTATTTTTTACATCCTGGGTGGATCGCAGGACTCAAAGCCGCGACACAACCCCTTCACACGG
>JAPKMO010000021.1 GCA_026645945.1 Anaerolineae bacterium | reverse complement strand
ACCTGCCCAACCAGCGTTTTGTCCGGCGCGATGCCAGAACCCAGCGCAGCCAGGGTGATCGCGGCGATGATCGAACTAGCATAACTTTCGAACAGGTCGGAACCCATCCCGGCCACGTCCCCCACGTTGTCGCCCACGTTGTCGGCAATTGTCGCCGGATTGCGCGGGTCATCTTCTGGGATGCCAGCTTCGGTTTTGCCGACCAGGTCGGCCCCCACGTCCGCAGCTTTGGTGTAAATGCCGCCGCCGACACGGGCGAAAATGGCGATAGACGTGCCGCCAAAGCCAAAACCGGCCAGCGCGCTGACCGCCTCCAGCGGCGGCAGCAGGTTGCTAAACAGAATAAACAGGCCGCTAACCCCCAGCAGCGCCAGCGAAACCACGATGGTTCCCATCACCGTTCCGCTGGTAAAGGCCACCCGCAGGCCGCCGTTCAGGCTTTTTGATGCCGCCTGCGCGGTACGCACGTTAGCGCGCACGGCAGTATACATACCCACATAACCGGCTACGCCCGAAGCTACTGCCCCGGCGACAAACGAAACCGCCGTCCAGGCGCTCATCCGCGAGCCGGGGATAAAACTTAAAGCCACCAGGATAACGCTGACCGCGACAACCAGAATGGAAACTGCGCGATACTCGCGCCGCATAAAAGCCTGCGCGCCCTTCTGAATCGCCCCGGCGATTTTTTGCATCCGTTCGTCACCGGCATCCTGGGCTAAAACCCATCGCAGCCGGTACAGCGCAAACAGCAGCCCCAGGATGCCGGCAGCCAGCGCAATAACGTTAGCATTGTCACGAAGAAATTCCATACACACGCTCCTGAACTCTTCTAATTCTGTAGAAAACGGCCAAGCCGCTAAAGATAACAACAAAATATTTCATTTCATAGGAAGAATTTGATTAATTCTTTGAGCCAAAATCCATCGATTTTTATCAAGACTGGCTCAAGATACTGCCATTTGCCTGAATTTTATATGCTATATGTAATTCCACTGGCGAGGATCAGCCGCCTACAATAAAATAGCCAATGGAACTAATGCACCACTCGCCTGCCGTCCTGGCGCGCGTAAACAACCTGGCCCTACATAACACCCATGCCCGAACAGGACACAGGGGAGTGCTTTTTTAGTACGGCATAGTTAAGGATTAGCATCATGCAGGCAATGCAAGGGATCCAACCGTTCGAGCAAGTCATGATTCTGATCGTACTTGCAACCGCATTCGTTGCGCTGATTTACGCTTACTGGTTGGCCCGCCAGACGTTTGCTGCCGAAAAAGGCAGCGAGGCTATGCAGCGCGTCTGGGGGTTCATCCGGGATGGCGCCAACGCTTATTTGCGTACTCAGCTGCGGACGATTGCTATTCTCATCATCGTCCTGACGGTCGCCATGTTCCTTAGCGTGGCGCTCGTCCGGCCCACCGGCGAAGCCAACGAATTGTTCTGTCCAGTACAGGTCGAGGAAGCCTTCGCCGAAGAAATCGCCGCTAACGCGACCACCGGCGCAACGGCTGAAGAAATTATGGCTGTCCTGGAAGCCCGCACGCAAACGGCTAAACAAATTGCCATCGCCAACGGCTACCCGGACTTCAACCCGGAGCGCGTTTCGGCAGTGGTGGAGTGTTCGCCCGCCGTGACGGGCGTCGCCATCGGGCGCGCGCTGGCCTTCGCTATGGGCGCATCGTTCTCCGCAATGGTTGGTTTCATCGGTATGAACATGGCCGTGCAGGGCAACGTGCGCGTGGCGGCTGCCGCGCGCCACAGCTTTAAACGCGCGCTGACCATTGCCTACCGTTCCGGCACGATCACCGGTATGTTGACCGATGGCCTCGGCCTGCTGGGCGGCACGCTGATTTTTATCATTTTCGGCAAAGCCGCGCCGGATGTACTGCTCGGTTTTGGCTTCGGCGGTACGCTGCTGGCGCTGTTCATGCGCGTGGGCGGCGGCATCTACACCAAAGCGGCTGATGTCGGTGCCGACCTGGTAGGTAAAGTCGAAGCCGGCATGGAAGAAGACGACCCGCGCAACGCCGCCGTTGTGGCCGACCTGGTGGGCGATAACGTGGGCGACTGCGCCGGTATGGCGGCGGACATCTTCGAGAGCTACGAAGTTACCATCGTCTCCAGCCTAATCCTCGGTCTGGCGCTGACTTCGCTCACCGGCCAGCTGTTCTGGATTGTGCTGCCGCTGCTGGTGCGCGGTATCGGCGTCATCAGTTCTATCGTCGGCACGTACATGGTATCGGTATGGAAAGTGGATGATGCCGAAGAAGCCATGTACAAGAGCTACGAGATTTCGAGCGCCATCACCATTATCTCCACCTTCCTGCTGTCGGTCTTTTATGCAGGTAATCAGGAGGCCAGCGGCGATCTGCTGTCGCACCTGTCGCTCGGCGCGCTGGTAGCGGTCGGCGTGGCGCTGGCCGTTACCTTCAACCCACTGACGGCGTATGCCACGTCTGCTAAAAGCAAGCGCGTCCACAACATCGCCAAAGCGACGGTGTTTGGCCCGGCGCTGGTCATCCTGGAAGGTATTTCGCTGGGTTATCTGTCCAGCGTATGGTCGGTGCTGGTGATCGTCGCCAGCGTGGGCGCGTCCATCCTGGTTTACAGCGTCACCTTCCCGGCAGACCTTTACCTGCCCGTTTTCCTGATCGGCGTTGTGCTGGCGCTGGCAGCAATCGTGCGCGGTTACACCAGGAAGGATGTGGTCGGCGGCATCTTCCAGGCGCTGTGGATTATGGTCGCGGCGCTGTTCCTCATCAGTATGCGTGAAATTCCGGCGGCTGACCGCTTCGTGTACACCCTGTTCGGCGTATCGCTGATCGGCGTCGGGATGCTCTCGCACACGGGCAACAACGTTTCGATGGACACCTTCGGCCCGATTTCCGACAATGCCAACGGCATCGCCGAACTGGCCGGCGAAGAAGATTTTTCGCCCGAAGCGCGCCAGATCATGGCCGACCTGGACGCCGCCGGCAATACCACCAAAGCCATCACCAAAGGCATCGCCATCGGCTCGGCGGTAATTGCGGCGCTCTCGCTGTTTGGCTCGTTTTTCATTGACATCGAGCGCGTGATGCCGGTCGAACGGCTGGAGGACTACAACCGTTCTATCAACTTGGCCGACCCGACCGTGTTCATCGGCCTGCTCATCGGCGGCGCGCTGCCGCTGCTGTTCGGCGGCCTGCTGATTAAAGCCGTTAACCGCGCTGCTGGGTACATCATGGCGGAAGTTCGCCGCCAGCTTCGTATCCCCGAAATCCAGAGCGGCCAGCGCCCGCCCGATTACGCCCAGTGCGTGACCATCTCCACCCGCTCGGCGCAGGCGGAGCTCATCCCACTCGGTTTAATCGCCATCCTGTCGCCCATCGTGGTTGGCCTGCTGCTCAAGGAACAGGCGCTCGGTGGCTTCCTGGCGGGCGTCATTCTGTCCGGCCAGCTTCAGGCCGTGTTTATGGCGAACTCCGGCGGTGCATGGGACAACGCCAAGAAATACATCGAGGATGGTAACTTCGGCGGCAAAGGCACAGACAATCATAAAGCCAGTGTCGTCGGCGATACGGTTGGGGATCCCTTCAAGGATACCGCCGGCCCGGCGCTCAACCCGATGATTAAGGTTATGAACCTGGTTTCACTCATCATGGCTCCCATCATCGTGCAGACGCAAACGCCGGAAGCCACCGTACCGGTACTCATCACCATCATCATCGGCATTGTGCTGATTATCTGGTCGGTGCGCCGCAGCGACCGTGATGAGGAGGCCGAGGGCGTCCAGCCGCCTGTCCAAGCGGTTAAATCGTAACGCCGCGCGCTTTTTCAAACTTCGCAATCAAGGGCGAACCGCAAATGGTTCGCCCTTTTTATTGAGCGCCGTTCTATAAGCGGCGCTCGCCTACATCCATCTATGGGAACGGGAAAATTTCGATTATACTTAACTACAAAATCCGCAATCACTGAGACGGGGATTGTATGGCGCTACATCTTTGGCACAATTTATCATCCGGCCCCAAAGCGCCGGACATCATTTATGCGGTGGTGGAAGTACCTAAAGGCAGCCAGAACAAATACGAGTACAGCAAAAGCGCCGGTGTCATCAAACTCGACCGCGTGCTGTACAGCCCGCTCCACTACCCCGGCGATTACGGCTTCATCCCGCAGTCCTACTATGGCGATGGCGACCCACTCGATGTGCTGGTGATGATGGAAGAGCCGACCTTCCCCGGATGCGTGATCGAAGCGCGCCCGATTGGGATGCTGTGCCTGCTGGACAGAGGCCAAAACGACGACAAAATCCTGGCCGTCCCCTCCACCGACCCGCACTACGAGGAATATCTCGATCTTGATGACCTGCCCAAACATTTCCCGCGTGCCGTCGAGCATTTTTTCATCACCTACAAACATCTCCAGGGCGCAGAGGTCATCAGTCAGGGCTGGGTCGGCGTTAAGGAAGCCAAAGAGGCGGTGATGAAGTCCATGCAGCTTTACCGGGATACGTTTCCGCCGCAGCGCATCTGAATTTAAAGATGAACGCGCCCCGGTCTACACGCCCATTCGGACAGCAGGGCGAACGGCTGGCCGTCAGTTATCTGGAGCGGCAGGGTTATACCATCATCGCCACCAACTGGCGCTGCCAGTACGGCGAAATAGACATCATCGCCCGCCAGAACCACATGCTGGTATTTGTCGAAGTGCGCGCGCGCCACGCCGAACGAACCGAAGCCGCCTTCGAGAGCATCGGCCCGCATAAACAGCAGCGCCTGGCACGCGCAGCCCAGAGCTACCTGGCAAAGCACCAGCTGGAACAGACTGCCTGGCGCGTGGATGTTATTGCGATTGCGATACCCCCATCGGGCGAACCCATCATTGAACATGCCGAGGACGCGCTTGGCTGGTAAACCGCTTCTGGTCATCCTCGGCCCGACCGCCGTCGGCAAAACCGGCCTGGCGATTGAAATCGCCCAGGCCATCGGCGGCGAAATCGTCGGCGCCGACAGCCGCCAGATTTATCGTTACATGGACATCGGCACGGCCAAACCGACGTCGGAGCAGCGGGCGCGCGCCCCCCACCACCTGCTGGATATGGTTGACCCGGACGGCGATCTGGCGCTGGCGCAGTACCAGCAGGCCGCCTACGCCGCGATTGATGCCGTTCACCGGCGGGGAAACCTGCCCCTGCTGGTCGGCGGCACGGGACAGTATCTTACCGCCGTCATCGAAGGTTGGACGGTGCCGGAAGTGCCGCCCAACCCGGCGCTGCGCGCCGAACTGGAAACCTTCGCCGCCGAACAGGGGTCGGAAACCCTGCACCAACGCCTAAAACTGCTAGACCCGGCTGCTGCCGCCGCCATCCACCATCGCAATGTACGCCGGGTCATCCGCGCTCTGGAAGTATGTATCGAGGCAGGGCAGCCGATCAGCGCGCTTCAGCACAAGAATCCGCCGCCCTACGCCATGCTCCAGTATGGGCTGACGTTAGACCGCGCCGAACTTTACGCCAGGGCCGACCGGCGGGTAGATGAGATGATGGCGGTGGGTTTCCTGGCTGAAGTTAAAAATCTGCTTGCCAGTGGTTACAGCCGCTCGCTGCCTTCCATGAGCGGCCTGGGCTACCGGCAGTTGGCGGCGCATGTGCTGGACGGCGTGCCGCTGGAAGAAGCCATCGCCACGACCAAACACGCCACGCACGATTTCATCCGGCGGCAGTATACCTGGTTTCGAGGCCACGATACGGGTATTTTGTGGCACAATATAAAAAAGATCAACGCAGCATTACTGATCGAAAACATCTACCAATGGCTGCGGGAACAGGGTTAATGCTGTGTCAATCTTTCGCCGCGCAGGCAATCGAAACGTGCTGGTGGGCATCTTCCTGCTGGTGATGCTGGCCGTATTCGCCGGCCCCGGCACGCTGCCGCGCCTGATTTCGTCGGTCGTGCCGAATGTGGACGAAAGTATCCCCTGCGCCTGGCTGCGTCAGGGTTTCAGCCGCGACCAGCACCAATCCTTAATCGGTCGCGCGGCATCCAGCCCGATTGCCCTGCGCGTGCGCTCCTCCCCCGTACCCAATACGCTTGATGGTGTGATTACCATCACGATCACCGTCACCAACACCTCCATCGGCACGGTCGCCATTTATTATAACGAAGACCAGGTACGTATCGGCGACGACGGTGTAACCAGCGGGTTAGGGCTGGTTTTTAACGCCACCGGCACGCAGCCCGCTGGCATCGCGCAGGGGAACACCCCCTACCCCGAAAGCGACATTCGGCTGCTCGGCCCGCGCCAAAGCTGCATCCACAAAGAAGAATTTCGTATGACGCAGCTTCCCGCGCCGAATATCGCTACCGGCAATGCCATCGTCAAAGCTTACTACCGTAATACCTCGCGCGGGGCTGCCCGGCAGAGCGACCCACAGGCGACGCCGATTTATAACGACCAGGGGTTATGGGTTGGCATCACCGAGTCCGACCCCGCGCCGATTCCACTCACAGCCGGTACGTGATATATAATGAGATGGTGTGGAGGCCAGATCATCATCAAAAGAGGTAGCAATGCCCAAACTCGAAACCGAACGTCCAATTCTTATGATCCGGCGGGAAAATCAACCCACGCAGCAGGTGCCGATCAGCCAGGATGAAATCATCGTGGGGCGAGACGAATCCTGCGACGTGCCTCTGCCGGAACGCCAGATTTCGCGGCAGCATATCCGCATTTACCGGCAAAATGATCGTTTTTACGTGCAGGACCTCGACAGCAAAAACGGCACCTGGGTTAACGGCCAGCCGCTAAAAGGCTCCACCGAACTGCACGACGGCGACGAAATCCAGCTCGCGTTAACGACCCGCATCCGGTTTGTCGGCATCGGCTCAACCGCGCCGCTGACCTCCGAAGTGCCGGTGTTCGCCAATGCCCGACTGCGGCTGGAACACGAATCGCGGCGCGTATTCATCGGCGACCGGGAACTTGACCCACCCTTAAGCCTGCCCCAATACCGGCTGCTGGAACTTCTTTATAACAACCTCGGCAGCATTTGCACCCGCGACATGGTGATCGAAACCGTCTGGCCGGAAGCGATGGGCGAAGGTGTAAGCGAGCAGGCTATTGACGCGCTGGTTCGCCGCCTGCGCGACCGCCTGGCCGAACTCGACCCCGACCAGCAGTACATCATCACCGTTCGGGGACACGGCTTCCGCCTTGAAAATCCGGTAGATCATCACGAATAGTTTTTAGAGCGGGATAATCGCCGCTCAATGATTCGATAAAAGCGCGTGTGACCGGCGCGAAATGGATGTCTCGATCCCAGATTAACCTTAACGTCCGTCGAAGGGGCTGCCCTTCAAGCGCAACCACATGCAGCAGCCCCTGGCTCACCTCATCCTGCACCACGTAAGGCGGCAGAACGGCCAGGCACATCCCCGCGATGACGGCGCGCTTAATCGACTCCAGATTATCAAACTCCGCGCCGATGACCGGCTCGATACCTCTTACGCGCAGGGTTTCCTCCAGCCAGGCCCGTGATTGGCTGTTGGGCGGGCGGACGATAAACGACTGGCGGTGTAAATCCTCGATGGCAGCCGACGACCGCTCCCACCAGGGATGTTTAAAGCCAACCACCACCACCTGTTCGATTTCTTGCAGCGCCAACGACTCCAGGCGCGGCTGGCGGAACGACTCCAGTTCGCCTTCGATGAACCCCACGTCAAGCCGGTTGGACAGCACTTCGGCGACGATCTGGGCCGTTACGCCCGTTTGCAGGGCGACCGTAAGCTGCGGGTAGCGGGCGCGGAAACGCTGCACCCAGTCCGGCGCCAGGTAAACGGCAGCGCCGGGGGTCGCGCCAATGCTGACCCGCCCGCCGCTTACGCGCTCGACATCGGTCAGGGCATTTTCGGCCTCGGCCACCAAGGCGAAAATCTGGCGGGCGTAACGATACAAAATTTCGCCTTCTGGCGTTAACGAAACACCCCGCCACCCGCGCTCGAAAAGCGGCCTGCCCAGGCCGGCCTCCAGGTCTTTGATGTGCTGGCTGACCGCCGACTGGGTGATGTACAGGCGCTCCCCCGCCGCGCTAAAGCTGCCTTCCTGCACCACCGCAAGAAAAATCTGGAGTTTGTATAAATCGAGCATGATCCCATCTCGCCAAGACATTAGCTGCATCTTATGTCATATTATAAGGGATTGCATCTAACCGCACAGGGCAGACTTCAGCTATAGTGCGAGGGAACAAAACCACTGAGGACTACCCACGATGAGTCTGTTTAAAACGTTGTTCAGGACATCCACCACCGCCATCAGCACCGCCGAAGCCAGAACGCGATTGGACAGCGGCCAGCCGGTGTTTTTGCTGGATGTGCGTCAGCCGCAGGAATTTAAGGCCGGTTATATCCCCGGTGCGAAACTCATCCCCCTGCACGAACTGCCTGCCCGCATGAACGAACTGCCCAAAGACCGCGAAATTCTCTGCATCTGCCGGTCAGGGGCGCGCAGCGGTGCGGCAGCCCGCCAGTTGCAGAATGCCGGGTTTAACGCGCTCAACGTGCGCGGCGGCATGATCGCCTGGCAGCAGGCCGGTTATGCGGTCAAGAAAGGTTGAAAATGGAGGCGCTGCTGCTTAACCTGGGACTGGGCTTCGGCATCGGCGCGTCGCTCGGTTTGCTCGGCGGTGGCGGTTCGATCCTGACCGTTCCAGCGCTGGTTTATCTGGTCGGGCAAAGCCCGCAGGCGGCCATCACCACTTCGCTGGCGATTGTCGGCGCGAACAGCCTGCTGGGGGCATTTTTCCACCGGATGCAGGGCAGCCTGAACTGGCGGGTGGCACTGGTGTTTGGCGGGGTGGGCATGGTTTTTTCGTACCTGTCCGCCGGACTGTCAAAGCTGTTTTCGCCTACCCTACTGCTGGTGGCTTTCGCCGCCCTGATGCTGGCCGTCGGCGGGCTGTTGATCGTTCGCCGCTCGCCGGAGCAGGCCGCTCGCGCGACGGTTGAACTGGCCGTCTGGAAAGTGGTTTTGAGCGGCGTGGGGGTTGGCCTGCTGACGGGAATCCTGGGGGTTGGCGGCGGCTTTTTGATCGTCCCGGCGCTGGTGATGCTGGTTGGCCTGCCGTTTCATCAGGCGGTCGGCACGTCGCTGGTGGTTATCGCCATGAACAGCCTAGCTGGCTTCCTCGGCCACCTCAGCGGCGCGCCGCTGGATATGAGGATCATCGCCATTTTTGTCCTGGCCGGCCTGGCCGGGACGTTCGCCGGGGCGCGGCTGGCGAAACGCTTGCACCCTGGTCATCTGCGCCGCGCTTTCGCCGTCTTTGTGATCGCGCTGGCAATTTTCCTGCTGTATGATAATTTACCCAAGCTGGTGTAGTGAGGTGACGAACGATGTATATCCAACAGTTTTTCATTGATGGCCTGGGCTGTGCTTCGTATCTGGTTGGCTGCGAAAGTGCCGGCGTAGCCGCCGTTGTAGACCCTGACCGCGATACACAAAAATACCTAGACGCCGCATCAGAACGCGGCCTGACCATCACACACATCATCGAAACGCACCTGCACGCTGACCATGTGTCCGGCAATACCGATCTGGCGCAGCGCACCGGCGCGGCTATCTACCTGCACGAAGCCGCCGGCGCGGAATTTGAACACCAGACTATGAAAGACGGCGACGTGATCGCCCTGGGGAACGTGCGCCTGCACGTGCGCCATACCCCCGGCCACACGCCGGAAAGCATCACCCTGCTGGTGGCCGACACCACCCGCTCGGAAGACCCCTGGATGGCGCTGACCGGCGACACGCTGTTCGTCGGCGACGTGGGACGGCCTGATCTGGTGGGCATCGAAGCCGCGCGAGAACTGGCGGGACACATGCACGACACCATCCATCATCAACTGCTGCCCCTTAATGACGGCATCCTGGTTTATCCGGGGCATGGCGCGGGGTCGCTGTGCGGCAAATCCATCGGCTCGGTGCGCGCCTCGACCATCGGCTTCGAGCGGCTGAATAACCCGGCGCTGACCCCGCGCGAACGGGAAGCGTTCGTCGAATACGCCACCAGCGACCTGCCGGAGCAGCCCGGCAACCACAAACGCATCAAACAGATTAACCGACGCGGCCCCCGTCCGCTTGGCGACATCTCGCCGCGCCCGCTGACAGTGCAGGAAGCCGTCCGGCACTTTCGCCAGGGCGCGGCGCTGCTGGACACGCGCTCGAAAGCCGATTACAAGGCCGAACATATCCCCGGCTCGGTGCATCTGGAGGCCGACGACCAGTTGAGCAACCGCGTCGGTTTTGTGCTGCCGCCCGATCTGCCGGTCGTGCTGATGCTGGCCGACGTGGCCGACTACCGCCGCGTGGTGTATGCCCTGGCCCGCGTTGGCTATGACAATATCGCCGGCTATCTGGCCGATGGGCTGGCAACCTGGAAGGCGATGGGCCTGCCGGTGACCGCCGGCGACGTGCGCGACATCGAGCCGCTGGAACTCAACGATCTGCTTCAGAACGGCAACGGCAGCCGCCCGGTCGTGATTGACGTGCGCGAAACCTGGGAATACGCCCAGGGGCATGTTCCCGGCGCGCTGCTTATTCCGCTGGGCGATCTCAGCCGCCGGGTGGATGAACTTGACCCGGCTACACCAACAGCCGTCATCTGCGCGACGGGTTCGCGCAGCCAGTCGGCGGCGGCGCTGCTGGGGCAAAAAGGCTTCGAGACCATTTATAACATCCTGGGCGGCACGCTCGGCTGGATGCAGAGCGGCCTGCCCCTGGAACGCTGATAAGGATTTCGATCATGGAAAACACTACCCCAACCCTCGGCCTGAGCGTTCACCTCAAGGCCGACTTTGATACTGCACTGGCACGGGTGGCGGACGCCCTTAAAAGCGAAGGTTTCGGCGTGCTGACCGAAATTGACGTGAAAGACACGATGAAGAAAAAACTCGATGTGGACTTCCGCCCCTACAAAATCCTCGGCGCGTGCAACCCGCCGCTGGCTCACCGCGCCTTAAGCGCCGTGCCGCAGATCGGGCTGCTGCTGCCGTGCAACGTCACCGTCTCGCAGGTGGATGATGAAACGATTGAAGTGGGCATCATTGACCCGATGATGATGGCAAGCGTGCTGTCTCACCCGGAATTGGACGCGGTGGCGGCTGAAGCCCGGCAAGGGCTGGAACGAGTGATCGCTAAACTCAAGGAGTAAACCTGAACCATGCCGATTTATGAATTCGACTGCCCCGGCTGCGGGCGGACGTTCGACAAGCGCGTAAAATTCAGCGAAGTTGAGTCGGTTGTTTGCCCCCTCTGCGGCAACCGGCACGTCAAAAAACGCCTGCCAACCATCGCCGTCAAAGGCAGCGGAGGCAGCAGCGCCTCGTCGCTGCCGGTATCCTCCGGGGTCAGTCTTTGAGGGGGCGGTAAAAAGTGCTGACCGTGTGTCGGCGAAACGACCGGGCGCGGGCGAAATATCCCCGCGCCCGATTTATTTTGACTACAACTGGCGGCTCCAGGTTTTCGGCCAGCGTTCGATGACAATTTTCGTCTGGGTGTAAAACTCAACGCCGTGCCACCCCTGGCCGTGTAAATCACCAAAGAAACTTTCGTTCCACCCGCTGAACGGGAAAAACGCCATCGGCGCAGCCACGCCGATATTAGTCCACCCACTGCCCATTAATATAATCCAGTTTTTTTCGACCACCACACCCTTCTCGAACGCTTAAACCTCGCCGATTTTCACCGGACGGTTTTCCCGGTAAGATCGCAGCGCCGCCATAGCGATCACCACCGGCGCGCGGCCATCCGGCCCGCCGACGGGCATCGGCTTATCATCCAGCAGGGCGCGGACGAACGCTTCCATTTCGGCCTGGTAGGACGGCAGGTAACGTTCCAGGAAAAAGTTCAGCGGCAGATCGCGCGAAACCATCTGCGCCGTACTGAAGGTAACGGCATTGGGATACAGGTTTTCGCTCCTGGCCGAACCCTTGCTGCCAAAAACTTCCACGCGCTGGTCGTAGCCGTAAACCGCCTGACGGCTGTTGTCAATCGTGCCGACAGCGCCGTTTTTGAACTTCAGTGTCACGACGGCGGTATCAATATCGCCCGCCTCGCCGATGCGCGGGTCAACCATCACGCCCGCCGCCGCGTAAACCTCATCCACCTCGCCCAGCAAAAAACGCGCCATATCAAAATCGTGGATGGTCATATCGAAAAACATGCCGCCGGAAACACGAACGTATTCGACCGGCGGCGGCGAAGGGTCACGGCTGATGATGTGCAGCAGGTGCGGTGTGCCGATTTCGCCGTCCTCAATTGCCCGTTTAATACGCCGGTGGTTGGCGTCAAACCGGCGGTTAAAACCGAGCATCAGTTTCACACCCGCCCGCTCAACAGCGGCCAGCGCCGAATCAATGGTGTTCAGGTCGGCGGCAATCGGCTTTTCGCAAAAGATGTGTTTGCCCGCTTCTGCCGCCTGGGTGATGAACGGCGCATGGGTATCGGTGCTGGAACAGATCACAATCGCCTCAATGGTTTTGTCATCCAGCAGCAGCCGGTAATCGTCCGCCACCTGACCGATACTATAAGCCGCCGCGCAAGCCCGCGCCGAGTCCAGGTTCACATCGGTGACGGCGACCAGTTCCGCGCTGGGTACGCTTTGTGTAAGCGTCCGGGCGTGAATCTGCCCGATGCGCCCCGTCCCGACCAATCCTAAACGTACTTTCTTTGACATACTGTCCCCCTACAATCCCAGGCTTTTCAGATAATCCCGGTTGGCCTGGGAATATCGTTTCGGCAGACCGGGGTCATCCGTCAGAATATCCTGCTCGACAATCGCCCAGCCGTCATAACCGAGCGCCTGCATCTCCCGGATGACGCCGCCAAAATCCACCTCGCCTTCCCCCAATGGACAGAATACGCCAGCAGCGACCGCCTGGAAATAATCTTTGTGCTGCGCTCGGCACTCGGCGGCGATAGACGCGCTGCAATCCTTTAGATGCAGATAACGCACGCGCTCACCAAATTCCCGCACGCAGGCCACTGCGTCCCCACCCGCATAGTGCCAATGGCCGGTATCCAGGCACAGGCCAACCAGCGCCGCGTCCGTGCGCGCCAGCAGTTCGCGTGTTTCGTCTGGGGTTTCTACATAACCGGCGCAGTGATGATGAAACACCACGCTCAACCCAAGCTCGTCATGGATCCGCCGCGCGACGAGATTCACCCCGGCAGCGAATACATCCCATTCTGCCGGTGACAGCTTCGACCCCGAACGCTGTCCGGCGCTTTTTACCAGTTCGTCTACTTTGCCGTTATCGTCGGCCAGCACCACGTACCGCGCGCCCAGTGCGGCCAGCAGTTTACCGACTTTAAGCGCCTCTGCCGCGCCGGCTTCGTGCGCGCTTGCGTCTACCAGCCGCACCGGCACAAAAGCCGAAAGAAGCTGCAAGCCGCGTTTTTCCAGCTCGGCACGCAGGGCCTCCGGGTCGGTCGGCAGATAACCATACGGCCCCAGTTCTGTGCCGGTATAGCCGGTTTCAGCGATTTCGTCCAAAACCTGCGTATACGCAAACTTTGGCTCGATGCCCTCAAATTCATAGATGCCCCAGGAAACCGGGGCGCTGGCAATTTTGATGGTCATAAATAGTTTTTCCTTTTCGCGTGAATTGATCCCGCTCGTTTATGAAAGGGGACAGGGTTTACCCTGCCCCGGATCAGCCTTTATAGATAGTGGCGCTGTTTTTTCTTCGCCTGCTCGTATTCCCGGCGCGCCTGCTGCACCGCCGGGTCGTCGGACACTTCCGGCACGGCCACATCCCACCACGACTCATAACCGGGGACGCGCTGATGGCGGTCTACCTCAGTCACGATGCACACCGGGCGGTTCTGGATGGATTTGGCCGCTTGCAGCGCCGCTATAAAATCCTCCCGCGTGTTGGCTCGAAAAACGTGCGCTCCCAAACTTTCGCAGTTCTGAGCGAAGTCCACCGGCAGGGTTTCGCCGTCCAGTTGGCCGCTTTCGGTGCGGTAGCGATACTTGGTGCCGAAACCATCGCTGCCGACGCTTTTGGAAAGCCCGCCGATGCTGGCGAAGCCGTGATTATCCAGCACAATAATCACCACCTTGATACCTTCCTGAACCATCGTGACGATTTCGCTGTTCAGCATCAGGTACGACCCGTCGCCGACCATGACATAAACTTCGCGCTCCGGGTCGGCCATTTTAACGCCCAGGCCGCCGGCGATTTCGTAACCCATGCAGGAATAGCCATACTCCAGGTGATAACCACGCGGGTCGCGGGTGCGCCACAGTTTATGCAAATCGCCCGGCAGGCTGCCCGCCGCGCACAACAGCACATCGCGCGGGCCGCTAAAGGTGTTCACCATGCCGATAACTTCGCCCTGGCTCAACAGCGGTTCGTGTTCCAAGTTGTAAATGCGATGCACTTCCGCATCCCACGCCAGGTTGTACCGGCGGGCGCGCTCCTGGTAAGCCTCCGGTGTCCGGTAATCGCCAACGGCGGCCAGCAGTTCTTCCAGCGTCACTTTCGCATCGCCGACCAGCGGCACGGCCCCGCGTTTGTAGGCATCGAACTCTGCCGCATTAATATTGATAAAACGCACATCCGGGTTCTGGAAGGCGGTGTTGGAAGCCGTTGTAAAATCGCTGTAGCGCGTGCCGATGCCGATAATCAGATCGGCTTCCCGCGCCAGGATGTTCGCGCCTTCGGTGCCGGTCGTGCCGACCGCGCCCAGGTTAAATGGATGATCGTAGTTCAGCGAGCCTTTGCCGGCCTGCGTTTCACCGACCGGGATGCCGGTTTTTTCGACAAACGACCGCAGCGCCGCGTTGGCCTCGCTGTAATGCACACCTCCGCCGGCAATGATGAGCGGCTGCTGGCTTTCCCGAATCCAGGCAACCGCTTTTTGCAGCAGAGTCGTATCCGGTCGGGGGCGCGGAATCACCCAGACGCGCTTTTCAAACATCTCCGTCGGGTAATCGTAAGCGAAGGTCTGCACATCCTGGGGCAGCGCCAGTGTCACCGCGCCGGTTTCTGCCGGAGATGTCAGCACCCGCATTGCCTCCGGCAGCGCGGTGATGAGCTGCTCTGGCCGATACAACCGATCCCAATAACGCGACACCGGTTTGAAGCAGTCGTTCACGCCGATGTCCTGCGTATACGGCAATTCGAGCTGCTGAAGCACCGGGGCCTGCACCCGTTCAGCGAAGATATCTCCCGGCAGCAGCAAAACCGGAATGCGGTTCACGGTCGCCACCGCCGCGCCGGTAATCATGTTGGTCGCGCCGGGGCCAATGGAGGACGTACAGGCGAAAGTTTGCAGGCGGTTTTTATGTTTGGCGTAGGCCACCGCCGCATGAACCTGCGCCTGCTCGTTGCGGGACTGGTAGTAGCGGATTTCGTGGCTGTACTGCTGAAGTGCCTGGCCGAGACCGGCCACCACCCCATGCCCGAAGATGCCCCATACCCCGGCAAAAAAGGGGTTTTCCAGGCCATCGCGGGCCACATACTGCCGGGCCAGATAGAGGACAAGCGCCTGCGCCATCGTCAGCCGCCGGGTAGTACGGGGAAATTGATCGGTCATACCTGAACTCGCTTTCTAAAATAAATCTAGTACATCAACAAGATGAGAATGCCTCTGACAGTGGGCTTAAGCCCACTGTCTCTAAGCCCACTGTCGTCATCAGTAGACAACTACCCACTGCCAGTATGCGGATTACGCTGGTCTATGTGCGAGATATTCAGTGGTCACACAGGCTGACAGTCCTAAAATAAACATGCCGGGCGTGCTTTAACTTTGACGCGGCGTTTAATCCTGCTCCATGCCGTGATGCACAACCGGCAGGCGCGGGTCCTGCTCCGTCCAGGTGTTTTTCACCCAGGCATAGGCCGGGTCGTCACTGTTCGCCAGCGACTGCGCCGAACCGGCTAGAAAATTGATGTAATACGTCGTGTAACCATGCGCGCTGACCACCGGATGATACCCCTCCGGCACGAGTACGGCGTCATGGTTCTGCGCCAGCATCAGCGCGTCTATGTGCCGGTCGTCGGTATACACGCGCTGGTAAGCATAACCAT
Organism: Anaerolineae bacterium; assembly: GCA_026645945.1. Classification (GTDB taxonomy): domain Bacteria; phylum Chloroflexota; class Anaerolineae; order Aggregatilineales; family Phototrophicaceae; genus CFX2. Next base: position 33,233 of record JAPKMO010000021.1, on the reverse strand, counting down.
CCGGCGGGTTTAACTTGTAAAAGTAGATTTCTTCCAGGTCGGCTTCCAGCACGTTACCGGCAGCGTCTACACGGTGAACATCGTGTTTGTGCGGCGGGTAGCTCGACCAGTTGCCGGGCGGCGTGAATACCTCCACGCATACCAGTCGGTGACAGTCGAAGCCCGGTGGGATGATGCTGTTGATCTGGCGGGTGGCATTGCCACCGCCGCGAATTTCGATGGCGCTGTCCGCCGGGGTAATCAGCCGCGCCGGATGATCTTCATCAGTTGGCACCCAGCACGACACAATTTCCAGGGTATCCGTCAGGGCTTCAATCTCGAACGACGTTTGACGCGGCAGGTACAGCGCCCAGGGCATCCCGCTAAAAACGTTCGGGCGGCGCCCCAGGTTCAGATAATCGCCTTTGCCGGTGCGAATATGGCAGCGCCCGCCCAAGATGACCATCACATTTTCATGCTCGCCAGTGGTATCGCCATAACGTTCGCCCAGCGGCAAGCGCAGCGCCGCCATGTTCAGGTAGTCCCAACCGACATCTGCCGCCCGCACCCGCGCGAACAGGCCCGGTTCGCCCCGATCTTGCGATTTCACCAACAGGTTTTCAGCCGTGTAGTCCATAAATGCCCCTCTGTATAAAGGTTATTCCAGGCCGCCGTACCCGGCGACGAATGCCATCACTTCATCCATTGTCGGCATAAAATTGGCGCAGCCGTGTTTCGTAACTACAATCGCACCGCAAGCGTTGCCCAAACGCGCCGACCGGTACCAGTCCCACCCGTTTACATAACCATACAGGAAACCCGCCCCAAAGGCATCGCCCGCGCCCAGGATATTGTAAACTTCCACCGGAAACCCAGGCGCATGAATCACCCCGCCGTCCGGCAGATGCACGCGCGCCCCCTGCGCGCCCACTTTTTCCACCACCGCTTCCAGATTATGCTCCAGCAAAACCCGGACTGCCTGCGCCGTATTGCCTTCAACGCGCGTATCGGACACCTGTGAATGCGTGAGCTTCATTCGGGAGGGATCGGTAAGCATGGCTGCATTGATTTCATCAGCCGTGCCGATAACCACATCCACCAGGCGCAGCGTCGAACGCACGACCACGCCAAAAGCGCGAACGTCGTGCCACTGGTCAGGACGAAAATCCACATCCAGGACGATTTTCGCGCCGGCTTGTTTCGCCACCTCGGCGGCAAAAAGCGTGGCGCTGCGGCTGGGTTCTTTGCTCAGGTTCGTCCCGGCGAACTGGAACACCTGGCAGTCGCCGACAGGGGCGGCCAGAACATCGTCAATCGTCAGGTTGATGTCGGCGCAGTTGTCGCGGTAATAAACCAGCGGGAATTTGGCCGGCGGTTCGATGCCCAGCACGACGGCGCTGCTGCGGTGCTGCGTTTTGCGAGGGATAAATGCCGTTTCAACGCCTTCGTTTTTGAGGAAGTGCAGGATAAAATCGCCCACCGGGTCCTGACCAACCGCCGTTAGAAGGGCGGTTTTTAACCCCAGCCGCCGCGCGCCAACGCTGATATTGGTCGGCGACCCGCCGACATAAGCGGCAAAACTTTTAATTTGCACGAACGGCGCGCCAACATCATTGGCATACAGATCAATCGAACTGCGCCCCATATTTAGCAGATCATAGGTTTTCATTAACCGCTGCCTTCGCTCGTGTTTTGCGCCCGTTCAGCCGGGGTTGATAACCCAGGTCGGTGGAGAGTTCGCGGGCGGCCTGTTTAACGCTTTCGGCCAGTTGGTTGATACGGTCATCGGTAACACGCACCGTCGGCCCAGAAATGCCAATAGCGGCAATCGCCCGTCCCATCGAGTCATACACCGGCGCGGCGATACAGCGCACGCCTTCCTGGTGTTCCTCGTCATCCAGGGCGTAACCCTGCGCCCGCACCTGCTCCAGATGTTCGTGGAGGGCGGCCCAATCCGTGATCGTCCGGATGGTTTTCGATTCAAGCTGCCCTGGCTGCGGCAGATCGGAAAAAGCCAGCAGCACTTTTCCAACCGCCGTACAATGCAGCGGAATCATGCGCCCGATGCCGCCGACTACCCGCAGCGAGGCTTCCGCTTCCACGTCGTCAATCATCAGGGCTTTGCCTTCAGAATAAACCGCCGTGTGCGAACACTCGCCGGTCTGCACCATCAGCCGGTACAGATACGGTTTGGCCTTTTCACGCACGGGCATCTTGTTCAGCAGATGCCAGCTTATCTGCTGCGCGCGTTTGCCCAACACATACCCGCGCGAGTTAGGGTCTGGCTGCAAATACCCGTACTTCACCAGCGTTTTGACCAGCCGCGAGGCGCTGCTTTTGTCGACTTCCAGAATTTTCGCCAGTTCTGTGATCGTCATTGCCCGATCTGCATCGGCGATTAGATCCAGAATTCGCAGCCCCCGTGCCAGAGATTGCATTTCGGCCATAAAAAAGTCACCGCATTAAATATTGCGTTATATGCAACAAAACTTCTCGTATTTTGCGTTTTACTCCATTTTGTTGACAATACAGCATATTCAGTGTACTATGATTTTACGATTTTTGGCAAGTCATTGCTCTTGAACTAGGCACATCAAAATTTTTCTAAAAATGGAGTTTATATGTCTGAGATCGGTATCGGTGTCATCGGTCTGGGACGTATGGGACAGGTTTACGCCTACCACACCGCCCGCCAGATTGATGGCGCTGCTTTAATCGCTGTTGCAGACCCTCGTATCGAAGCCACTAGTTATTTCGCCTCTCAGGTATCCGACGTTCAGGTTTATGCCGATTATCACGATCTTCTGCTTAACCCGGCTGTCGAGGGCGTCATCGTCGCCTCACCCACCAGCACGCACCGCGACGTAGTGATCGCAGCGGCGGAAGCCGGTAAAGCCATCTTCTGCGAAAAGCCGACTGCCCTTACCCTGGCGGCGACCGACGAGATGATCGCCGCCGTTGAAGGCGCCGGGGTACTGTTCCAGGTCGGGTTCATGCGCCGTTTCGACCGGGCCTATGCCGAAGCAAAACGAAAACTCGATAACGGCCAGATCGGGCAGCCGGTGACGATTCGCTCCATCGGGCGCGACCCGCACCGCACCAGCCTGGAATTTGCCAACCCGGCGGTCAGCGGCGGCCTGGTTGTGGATATGGCGATCCATGATTTTGACGTGATTCGCTGGTTGATGGACGATGACATCCAGCGGGTGTATACTGAAACCGCGTCGCTGGTTTACCCTGAGCTGCTGGATGTGAACGACGTAGATAACGCCATGATTAACGTTCGTTTCCAACGCGGCGGGCTGGGTAACGTTGAAGTCAGCCGGACGGCCATCTACGGTTACGATATTCAGTGTGAGGTGGTCGGCGCTAAGGGGACTATACAAATCGGCTACCTACGTGAAACGCCTGTGCTGCTGCTCAACAAAGATGGTGTTCATCACGATGTCGTGCCGCACTTCCCGGAACGGTTCGGTAAAGCCTATACCACGCAGATCGAACACTTCATTGATTGCCTGCTCAACGACCGGATGCCGATCGTGACGGCGGCGGATGCTCGCGCCGCGCTTCAGGCCAGCCTAGCAGCAACGCTTTCGCATCAAGAAGGGCGTATTGTTTACGTCAGCGAAGTTACGTAAATCCATCTTTCTCGCTTAATGGCGCGCCGCGAAACCTGCCCAGGCAAGAACCGACAGGCAGCGCGTGTTAAGAAGACAGTGAAGGACTGTAGAGAAAGGGGGCTAAAGGCGCTAATGATGTAATTGTTTCCTGCAAAGTGTTGAATTGTGGTGTTTTTTATATTTTTCGAGGAAGGAGTACTCCAATGTCACGGTTTTCGAAAGTTCTCTTTGTTATGCTGGTGGTCGTCCTTTCCGTCGGCTCGCTGGTGTCCGCGCAGGGTGAGATGCGGCCTTATCGTATCGTAGTGATTACACACGGCCAGGCTTCCGACCCGTTCTGGTCGGTCGTCAAACGCGGCGTGGATCAGGCCGCCGCCGATATGCGTGTGACCGTTGAATATCAGGCGCCGTCCACATTCGATATGGTCGCCATGTCGCAGCTTATTGATGCAGCAGTCGCTACCGACCCCGACGGTCTGGTGGTATCCATCCCTGACCCGGATGCGCTTGGACCGTCTATCCAAGCGGCTGTGGCAGCGGGAATCCCGGTGATTTCGATTAACTCCGGCAGCGACGTTGCCGAGGAATTCGGCGTGCTGGCGCATATCGGCCAGACCGAATACGAAGCCGGGTACGGCGGCGGCAAACGTATGGCAGCAGCCGGCGCGACTAAAGCCCTGTGCGTCAACCAGGAAGTCGGCAATATCGGCCTCGATCTGCGCTGCCAGGGTTTTACAGACGCAATGGCCGAGGCGGGCGGCACGGTCGAAGTGCTGGCGGTTGACCTGGCCGATCCCACCGGCACGACCAACCGCGTGGCAGCGGCGCTCTCTGCTGATGAGAGCATTGATGCTATCCTCACGCTTGGGCCGACCGGCGCTTCTCCGACGCTACTGGCTCTGGAACAGGAAGGGCTGCTCGGCGAAGTGCTGCTGGCGACTTTTGACCTTTCGCCGGAAGTGCTGGAAGCCGTGCGCGATGGCAACATGCTGTTCGCCATTGACCAGCAGCAGTATACCCAGGGCTACCTGCCGATTGTTTATTTGACACTGTTCCTCGAAAACCTGAATACCCCCGGCAGTATCCTCATTCCTACCGGCCCGGGTTTTGTCACGCAGGAAACGGCGGCGCAGGTTATCGCGCTTAGCGAAGCCGGTACGCGCTAGATTAGATCGGGACTTTATCCTCAATCAGGGGCGCAGCACATTGCGCCCCTGCAAAATCGGTTCGATGTTTGATAAAAACAAAAAACTTCTTCTGGAAGGCAGCTTATGTCCGGTCAGGCAATTGACAAAGGCAAAGGCGACGAGCGCCTCTTAAGAGAAAGCTTCTTAAAACGCTGGCTGCGCCGCCCGGAGCTTGGTGCAGTTGGCGGCGCTGTTTTGGTATGGTTTTTTTTCGCGGTGGTCGCGGGCAATCGCGGTTTTTTGAGCCTGCGCGGCGCGGCCAATTATCTCGAAGTGGCTTCAGAGCTGGGCATCCTGGCGGTGGCCGTTGCCCTGCTTATGATCGGCGGGGAGTTCGATCTGTCCGTCGGTTCGATGATCGGCGCAACGGGGATGATTATCGCAATTCTCAGCGTGCATTTCGGCTGGAATATCTGGGCTGCGATCGTGGTTTCCCTCTTTTTTGCGCTGATTGTTGGGGCGATCAACGGCATCCTGGTCATCCGCACCAAACTCCCTTCGTTTATCATCACGCTTGGCAGTCTGTTCGTCATCCGGGGTGCGACTATCGGCCTAACGCGCCTGATTACCGGGCGTACTCAGGTCGGCGGCATCAAGGGTGCTGTAGGCTACGACTCGGCCTCGGCACTGTTCACCAGTGGGATACAGATTGTTGACCCGGCATCACCACGTGGGCTTTCGGCAGATTTTCCAATTTCGATTTTCTGGTGGCTGCTTATTGCGGCTGTAGCGACTTATGTCCTGCTGCGAACCCGTCCTGGCAATTGGATTTTTGGCATTGGGGGTGACGAGGATGCCGCGCGGAACGTAGGCGTGCCGGTAGATCGAATGAAGGTTATTTTGTTCATGCTGACGGCAGCAGCAGCCTGGCTTGTGGCGACAACCCAGGTTCTGGCAACCGGCGGGGCCGATACACTGCGCGGCGAACAGCGCGAGTTTTATGCCATCATTGCCGTTGTCATCGGCGGCACACTGCTTACCGGCGGTTATGGTTCGGCAATTGGGGCGGTGTTCGGCGCATTGATCGTGGGCATGGTGCAGCAGGGTATTGTTTTTACCGGCATCGACTCCGACTGGTTTATGGTTTTCCTGGGCGCAATGCTCATTGTGGCCGTGCTGGTGAATAACTACATCCGTAAACACGCAGCGGAAGCAAAATGACTATGAACCACCATTCAAACACACCTGCCCTGGAGGTTCGTGAAATCTCAAAGTATTTCGGCAGCGTGATCGCCCTCAGCGGCGTTTCCATGCGGCTGCTGCCTGGCGAGGTGATGTGCCTGTTGGGGGATAATGGCGCGGGCAAATCTACGCTCATTAAAACGCTCTCTGGCGTGCATAAGCCGGATGCGGGTGAATACTTGGTGGACGGCAGGCCGGTAAGCTTCGATTCGCCCCGTGAGGCGCTCGATCATGGCATCGCTACCGTCTATCAAGACCTGGCTATGATCCCTTTAATGAGCGTTACCCGGAACTTTTTCCTGGGTTCGGAACCAACAGTAGGTCGGAGTATCTTTAAACGTTTTAATGTCCAGCGCGCACGCGAAATCGTGCGCGAGGAACTATCCAAGATGGGCATTGACATCCGTGACCCCGACCAGCCGGTCGGAACGCTTTCCGGCGGCGAGCGGCAGTCTGTCGCTATTGCGCGGGCAGTTTATTTCGGCGCGAAAGTCTTGATTCTGGACGAGCCAACCTCAGCTCTGGGGGTCAAACAGGCGGGGGTTGTCCTGCGGTACATCGCGCAGGCGCGGGCGCGGGGAATCGCCGTCATTTTCATTACCCACAATCCGCACCACGCCTACCCTATTGGTGATAAGTTCACCATCCTCAAACGTGGGCGCACGCTTGGTACCTTTACCAAAAGGGAGCTGCCGCGCGAAAAGATGATTCACCTGATGTCCGGCGGGGATGAACTTGAACGTTTGGAACATGAACTGCGCGGGTTTCACGATCAGCAGGCTGATATACTGGCGGATGCCATTCATGAGGAAGAAGAACTTTATTGAGTCTGTGTTATTTTATCATGACTACAGGAAAACTTACGGCCCACCGCGCTGTAACCGTTCTTCCGATAAACCCGGCACATACGGTGCGTAATACAGCGCGAACTGTTCAGACATCAGCAGCCCATAGGGGCTGAATTCCGGCGGGCGCAGGAAAAAATATTCGTGCAGCAGACCGATGACGCGCATATCGTCCGGCGCAACGTAAAAAGCGTGGTCAACGCCGGTGGGCATCTGCCGCAGAACCGCCGGCGTCAGGTCGCCCGAAAGCAGGAACTCCAGCTGCAGATCGCCATCCATAAAGCGCAGCAGGCCGCCGATGTAGTCGCCCGGCAAAATGTCATCGCTGATGATATGAATATGCGTGCCGGGCAGAAAATCCAGCGAACGTAACACGGCGTCCTGCCCATCCCGGTAGCCTAAAATCTGCCGGAACTGGCGGTTATAAAACGGCAGATGGTCATTGAAATAATAGTTCGCCTGCATGAACGCCAGCAGGATCGCCAGCGGCGCGATCAGCGCCGCCTGTAGTTTCCGTCCCGGCACGATCATGGCCGCCAGGCGCGTAATACCCACCGCCGCCAGCAGCGCCGCCGCCGGGAAAACCACCACGTAACGCGGCGACTGCGTGCTGTCCAGCAGCAGGCTGTTCGCCAGCCAGACACATCCTATCCACAACAGCAGCAGCAAAAAACCCGGATGGCGCGCCCGCCACAGCGCGTAAAACAACCCCAGCAAAAAGGCTGCCGCCAGCGCAGGCAGCAGCAGCGCATCGCTCCCGCCGTAAAACAGGGACGTATCCGGCAGCCGCACGTAGAATAAAAAGGCCGGCAGCACGCGACTCTCAACATGCGTTTGAAGCCCGCCGGGCAGCAGCAGGGCCCGCCAGTAATCGGCATCCGGCAGCACATAGCGTGTGTTCAGGCGAGCCGCCACCGATGCGCCGGACGCAGCCAGCGTAAGATAAACCGGAAAGGCCACCAGCCCGGCGGCCAAAACCGCCACCCCAACCCGGCGCATTTCCAGCCGGATATGACGCCGCCCGAACAACCAGCAGGCCGCCAGCCATACGACGGCCAGGGCCGGGAACAGCAGCCGCCCACCTTCATAAAAATACTGTGTCAGCCCCAGCATTACGCCGCCCAGGGCATAATCACCGCGCCGCCCGGACAGCATCCCCCGCCCCAGAAAAGCCAGCGCCAGCGTACCAAACAACGGATCGGCAATATTGTTGATGCCGATGCGGCTGAAGTTCAGATGCGGCGGAAAGGCCGCCAACAGCAGCGTTGCAACCAGCGCCGCCCGCCGGTCGAACAGCGCCCGCCCAAGCGCATACACCGCCGGAACGGTCAGCGCGCCCAGGATGGCGCTGGCGGCGCGCAAGCCGATGAAACTGCGTCCGAATATATCTACCGCCATCGCCTGCCAGTAAGGGAACAGATAGGGAAAGGCCGTGATACTGCTGAACGGTTCAAGCAGTTTGACATAAGGGGCGGCTCGGACATACTGGATAGCGGTGACGAAGTTCAGCTCATCCACCAGCACCCGCACCGCATCCAACTGCCAGAAGCGTAAAGCCAGGGCCAGCGCCGTAATCGCCCCGACGACCAGCAGTTCGCGCCGATCGAGCGCCGCCGGGCGCGACAGCTTAAACCCGCCCAAACCAGACGCTACCAGCGCGGCTCCGGCGCACAACATCGCAAACTGCGCATGAGTCGTCACAAAATGCAGGGCGGATAGGTCGGGCGGCGCAGCATTAACGACCGCCAGCAGCAAAAGCAGCGCCGCCCCCACACCCGCCAGCCAGCGGTGCGTATCCTCCAAGGGAAAGAAAGGGGTTAACTCGACGGCGGAAGGTTCGTTTCGCGGCTGTACCCGCAGCGCCGCCGCCAAAACCGCGCCGCCCGCCAGCATAAACACAAAACCATCCAGCGCCGGGCGGTCGAACTGCCGGAATGTTTCGGCGGCAGCGGACATCAAACCAACCGCCGCCAGCGCCAGCAGCCCGGCCAGGCCGTTACGAAACCTTTTGTTTTCGGCCATCGAGGCGATCATGATGAGCGTGTAATTCCTCGAACTGGCGGCGATAAAGCTGCGCGTAAACGCCGTTCTGCGCCAACAACTGCTCATGCGTGCCGTCCTCGACCACTCGCCCGCGCTGCATCACCAGGATGCGGTCGGCATCGCGCACGGTGCTTAAACGATGCGCGATGATGAGACTGGTTCGATTCTGAAGCACGCGCGCCAACCCCTCTTGGATGAGCGCCTCGGTTTCGGTATCAATGCTGCTGGTAGCTTCGTCCAGCACCAGGATGCTGTTCGGGCTGTGAATCAAAGCCCGCGCCAGCGCCAAAAGCTGCCGCTGCCCCTGCGAAAGATTAGCCGCACCCGGCAGCAGTTCGTAATCGTAAGCCCCCGGCAGCCGTTCGATGAAAGCCGCCGCCCGCGCTGCCTGCGCCGCCGCGATCATCTGCTCATCAGTCACGCGCTCGTCGAACAGGCGCAGATTATCGGCTATCGTACCGTTAAAACAGTAGGGATTCTGCGGCACAACCGTCACATAACCCCGCAAGTCGGCCAGGCGAAGTTCACGCACATCCACCCCATCAATCAATACGCGCCCGCTGTCCACGTCGTAAAAACGCGCCAGCAGCCCCGCCAGCGACGTTTTGCCCGCGCCGGTCGCGCCCACTATCGCCACCCGCTGCCCGGCAGGAATGTCAATGTTAACATCGCGCAGCACCGGCGCATCTGCCTCATAACTGAAGTCTACATGCTCCAGCGCAACCGAACCCTTAAAGTTCGCCAGTCGTTTCGAGACAGCCGGGTCAACAATCTGCGGCTCAACCTTCAGCATTTTAGCGATGCGTTCGCCCGCCGAAAGCGCCGTCTGAATCTGCGCAAACTGTTCGGTCAGTTGCAGGATCGGCTCGAAGCTGCGGCGGGTGTATTCGATAAACGAGATCAACATGCCCAGTGTCGCCCAACCCGCCAGCACCCCCTGGCCGCCGCCGTACAGAACAACTGCCAGCCCCACCGTCGTCAGCAGTTGCAGCACCGACGCATAAATGGTGTATACGTCGCGCAGGTGCGAATGAATATCCCGGTACTGCTGGTTGATGGCGTCAAACTCGGCGCGGCTGAGGTTCTGCCGCCCGAACAACTGCACTACCAGAATCCCGTTAAACTGTTCGTTGATGAAGGCCAGATATTCGGCCACCAGCTTGTGAAAACGGCTTGACCAGGTGCGAATCTTGCGCCGGAAGTAAACCGTCAGCACCGTCATCACCGGCATCAGACACAAACCCAGCAGCGCCATCCGCCAGTTGAGCGCGAACATCACGGCGATGATACCGAACAGCGTCACCAGATTGCTGACCACCACCACGATGCTGGTCGAAAGCAGTTCGGTGAGCGCATCAATATCGTTCGAGAGGCGCGAAACCAACTGACCGACCGGCGTGGTATTAAAAAAGCGCATATCCTGCTTCAGAATATGCTCAAACAATGTCTGGCGCAGTCCCACCAGCGCGTTCTGGCCGACCGTTTGCAGCAGGTAGGTATGGGCGAAACGCAGCACAAACAGGGCGATCACCGACCCAAAATAAACCAGGCCATATGGGATGAGGCCGTCCAGGCTGCCTTCGCTGATCGGCCCATCTACCGCCCGCTGGATAAGATACGGCGGCAGCAGCGAAAGCGCCGTAACCCCCGCCAGCATGGCAAATACCAGCAGCAGTTCTCGCCAGTATGGGGCGACAAACCGCCCCAGCATCCGAATCAGATAACGGTCGCTGAATTTATCCTGCCGCAGGTCGGCTTCGCTCTGAAGCGTTTGCCGCGTTCGCAAGGGCGCGCGGCTGTGTGTCCCAACGCTGTCATCTTTATCGTTTTGAGGCTGCGGCTTATCCTTCGGCATCGGCGCTTTCCCTGTCTTCTCGCAGCTCGCGCTCGACCATATGCGCGTACAGGCCATCCCGTTCAATCAGCTCGGCGTGCGCGCCCTGCTCCACAATCCGCCCGTCGGACATCACCACGATCAAATCGGCATCCTTAACAGTAGCAATACGATGGGCGATGATTAAGCTGGTGCGAGAACGAAGAACGCCGCGCAGATCGCCCAGGATGTCGGCGGCGGTCTGTGTATCCACGCTGGACAGCGCATCGTCCAGCACCAGGACAGCCGGGTCGCGCACGATTGCCCGTGCGATGGCAACGCGCTGTTTTTGCCCGCCGGAGAGCATGACGCCTTTTTCGCCCACCAGTGTATCCAACCCTTGCGGAAGTTGTGGCAGGTCATTGCTCACCCGCGAGATATGAATGGCCTGGTTAAAATCCTCGTCGCGGATGTTATTCATGCCCATGCGGACGTTCTGATGCAGCGGCTGGCTGAACAAAAACGTGGACTGCGGCACGTAAACAATCGCCCGGCGCAGGTCATCCAGCGCCAGCGCCCGCACATCCACGCCGTCAACCAGCACGCGCCCCTCGCTGGGGTCGAACACGCGCGCCAGCAGGTTCACCAGCAGCGTTTTACCGCAGCCGGTCGGGCCGACCACTGCCACTACTGCCCCGGCGGGGATACGCAGCGACACATTCCGCAGCAGCCAGGTATCACCGGTTTTGAGTCCCACATTCTCGAAGGTGATTTCGCCGCGCGGCGCGGAAAGCCTTACAGCGTCATTGCTGCTGTGAATCTGCGGCGGCTGGAGCAGCGGCGTCAGCCGGAACAACGCGCCGCGCGTCTGCTGGTAACGCTGGTAAATCGTGCCAAGCTGCAGCAGCACCGTCCCAATCACCGACAGGTAAATCAGAAATTGCACGAAATTACCAAGCGTCAGCATCCCGTTCAGCGCCATCACCCCGCCGATCAGCACCACCCCGGCGGCGGTCAATTCGCTAATCATATTCGGCAGCATCCCCACCGGCTCGTTGCGCCGGCGGAAATATAACCAGCGCCGGCGGTATTCCAGGTTTTCTTCCCGATATTTGGCCGCCGCGCCGGCTTCTTTGCCAAAGGTTTTGATCGTCTGGATACCGCTGGCCGAATCCTGCACCAGCGCCGCCAGCGTACCCGCCTGCGCCTGAACCGTCTCAAAAACCGGCGCCAGCACCCGCCCGGCACGAAGTTGTAGAGTCGTCGAAATGCTCAGGACGATAAATACCAACACGGTCAGCGGCAGGTTGATCGTCCCCAGCAGCACGAAGGCGGCGATCACGGTGAAGGCCGCGCTGCCGAAGCGCGTAAACCCGATTGCCAGCAAACGCCAGATCATCTCGGTATCGGCGTGCATTCGGGAAATCAGATCGCCGGTCGGGTAGTGCTGGTAAAAATCCTGGTCGAGCGTCAGCAGGTTATCGAACAGAGCGCGCCGGATGTCGAAGTTAACCGCATAGGCCACCTGGCCGCTGAAGTACCGCTGGCCGAAAAAAGCCGTCACCGTCACGGCAGACAGCCCAATCAGCGTCAGCGCGTCCCTGCCGATCTGTTCAATCGGCGCCTGCTGACGGATATGATCCACAATCACGCCCATCAGATACGGCGCTGCCGCCGAGCTGACGCCCGCCACCATGCCGGACAGCAGCGCCCCCAGCGCCGCGCCGCGATGCCCCAGGATGTACCCCAGCAGCCACCGCATGTTCGCCTGCGGATATTCGATTTCCGCCGCTGCCATGTTAAACCCCCGGACAACCGACAGGATTTTCTATCGTAGCAATCGGCGCTGACAGCGTAAAGTACCAATCCGGCGGGATGGATTGCGACCGGATCAGCTTAAGGCGACGCCTGCATCTCCAGGTACTCTTCACGGATGATGTCGGCCTGTGCGACGCCCAGTATGCCCAACATTTCCTGAATCCGGTCGGCTTTATTTTCCGCATCCGATTTTGACCAGGTGCGGCTTTTCAGTTCGATAAAAATCTGCGGCAGCGCGGGCGACAATATGCGGTCAACATTGACGTAAAACAGCACGCCCTGATAGTGAATGTGCCAGCGCCGCCGATCTTTCTGAAGCTCGCGTTCGGTCTCCGGCTGGAAATATTCGCGGAAGAACCGCAGCGGCCTGTCCGCCTCGGCAATAAACCGCGAATGCGACAGCAAAATCGCCTGGCTAAACTCGCGTTCTTTGGTCGGCAGGGTGTACGTCAGGCGGGTGCGTACCGAAACAACCTCACCGCGTTCGTCTATCCGGTCATCTTCCCGGTAGCGCACGCGCCCTTTGGCATCGTCCTGGAACAAAAAATAAGTGTCGTACTGCCGGTAGTGATGCTGCGCCAACACCTGCACGTTGGGATGATTCAGCAGCTTTTGCACGACTTCGCCATCCGGGATGCTGGCTTTCACCTGCACTTCAAAACTTTCGCTCTGCTCCAACCCGCCAATCGCCAGCAGCTTGCTGAGGATGTCCTCCTCCCGCGCCGCGAGAAAACGGTCAATTTTCACGGCGTAAGCCTCCGCCTGTTCGAGCAGCGTCTTTTCGTCTATCGTCAGCAGTTGGCGGTCGCGCATCAGCCAGCGCCCATTACAGATTACGTGGCGCACGTCGCCGCTTTTTCCTGCATAAACGATCCGCGAATAAACCGCGTTTGGGTCGCGGCTGAACTGCGGCACATTATGAACCGGGTTTGCCTCCACCGTAATCACGTCGGCCAGCTTGCCCACCTCCAGGCTGCCGGTGACATCGCCCATAAACAGGGCTTCCGCCCCCATGCGGGTCGCCATCAACAGCGCCTGTCGCGCCGGCAGCGCCGTTGGGTCGTTGGCGGCAGTTTTTGCCAGGATGGCCGCCAGGCGCACTTCCTCAAACATATCCAGATCGTTGTTGCTGGCCGTGCCGTCCGTGCCAATGCCGACGGTTAAATCATGCTCAAGCATCTGCGCCACCGGTGCGATTCCGGCGGCCAGTTTAAGGTTGCTGGTTGGGCAGTGGGCAATGGTGGTATGGTGATCGTGCAAAATTCGCATCTCACCGCCGTTGATATGAACACAGTGTGCCGCCAGCACTTTCGCGTCCAGCAGCCCCACCGACTGCACCCAGGGAACGACTGTCATGCCATGCAGTTCGACATTATCTTCCACTTCCAGCTTCGTTTCGGCGATATGAATGAGAATCGGCACATCATAGGCTTTCGCCAGTTGAGCGCACTCCCGTAGAATATCATCGGTCGTGGAATAGGGCGCGTGCGGCGCAACCGCCGGGGTAATCAAGGGGTGGCCGCGCCACTTTTCGATGAACTGCGCTGCATAATCCAGGCTGAATTCATATGTCTCGGCATCGGGCGAAGGGAACTTGAGGATCGTCTGCCCCAGCACGCCGCGCAACCCGGCTTCCGCCGTCGCCGCCGCCACCTCCGCTTCGTAATAATACATATCGGCAAAACAGGTAATTCCGCTGCGGATCATCTCCGCGCAGGCCAGCCCTGTCCCCACCCGGCAGAACTCCGGGTTGACGAACTCCCGCTCGGTGGGCATCATATACCCCATCAACCACACATCCAGGCGCAGGTCATCGGCCAGCCCGCGCAGCAAGGTCATCGGCACATGGGTATGTGCGTTCACCAGCCCCGGCATGATGTATTGGCCGGCACAGTCCACCACCGTATCCGCCTCATAGGCGGCGGCGACTTCTGCGCGCGTGCCGACGGCGACGATTTTAGTATCGCGGATTGCTACCGCGCCGTCCGGTATCACGTCAAACCCATCGTTCATAGCGACAACCGTGCCGCCGGCCAGAATAATCTCCACCCGTTCCACGCTCGCCTCCTCGTAAACGTAAACTAGGTAAAATTGGCGGGATTATAACCCTGTTGTAAACTTTGTCCATAGACCCATCCCACGCGGGAGTTGTTATGCGCAACCGCTTACGCCTGCAATATGTCTATTTCCTCGAAGCCGTCTTAATCGGCGTTTTTTTCGTCCAGGCGCTTCGATTTTTGATCGGCATGGTTTACAGCCGCATCGGCAGCCTCTCGGTTGTCACCGTCCTCGACCCGGCGGCGCTGCCCCCCGGCACGCCTGGCGTTGTTGACCCGGCAGTTGTCACCGGCGAAATTTCGTTCCTGGTTTACATGCTCGCCCTGCCCCTGCTGGCCGCGCTGTTCGGACGCGCGCGCGGTTTGTTCATCCTGGCGGCGGCGCTGACGGCGGCGGGGCGCGTGCTGATGCTGACCGACCTGCCGTTTACGCCGACGATGGGCGCGGCGCTGGCCGTCGGGGGCGGGCTGTTTTATACGGCCATGCTCGTTCGTCACCGGGCATCTATCCTGCCCTATATGTTCGTCCTCGCACTGGGGATTGACCAGGTTTTTCGCGCACTGGGCAACACGCTCGACCCGTCCTGGTCGCCGCGCTACCTTCAAATTCAGCTCGTACTGTCACTGCTGGCCGCTGCGTTCAGTGTCCTCAGCGTTCTCGGCCAGCGGCGAATATCCCGGCGCGACGAAACCGCCGTTTCACCTGATCGCGGACTGATGCCCTTCTGGGGCGGCATCGGCTTCGGCGGGTTGTTATTCCTGGAGCTGTCACTCCTCAGCCTGCCCAATGCCATCGCCGGGCGCGCGGATGTGGACTATACCTCGTTTGCGCCCTTCGTGGCGCTGGGGACGCTTTTGCCGCTTATCCCCTGGGTGCGCCGGCAGGCGCGGAACTTCATCGCCACTTTTGACGGCGGCGTGCGCGGCTGGCTGTGGATGCTGTTCACGGCGCTGCTGGTGATGGTCGGGACGCGCTTTCAGGGATTGGTCGCCGGCGCGGCGCTGGTCATCGCTGCCTTCACCGCCGGTATGATGTGGTGGTGGCTGGCACGCCCTCAGGCCGAAAAAGAGCGCAGCTTCGGCGGCTTGTGGATTATCGTGGGCATGGTGATGTTTTTCCTGCTGGTGGCCGGCGATAACTTCACCTACGAATATGCCTACGTCCGCAGCCTCGCGCCGGAACTGGCCTTCCTGAACGACATCATCCCGCCGTTTTTGCGCGGTTTTCGAGGCATGGGGCTGGGACTGCTGCTGCTGGGCGTCTTTTTCGCCGCCCTGCCGATGGCGCAGACGCCGCGCCGCATCCCCTGGGAAGGCGGCTCGCCGCTTCAATCCCTGCTGGCGCTGCTGGTGGTGGCTGGCTTCGCCGGGGGCATCGCCTACATGGTGCGACCGCCGGCCATTGCAGCCGTGCGCGACACCCCGCAAAGCCCCCTAAGCAGCATTCGTGTCGGCACGTACAACATACACGGCGGCTTTAACGAGTTTTATCATTTCGACCTCGAAGCCATTGCTCGCACGATCCAGCAAAGCGGCGCGAACGCCGTCCTGCTTCAGCAGGTAGAAGCCGGGCGGCTGACCAGTTTCGGCGTGGATCAACCGTTATGGCTGGCGCGGCGGCTGCTGATGCCGGCGCGCTTTTTCCCCACCAACGAAGGCTTGCAGGGACTCGCCATCCTCTCGAACGTCGAAATCGTCTACGATGACGGCGCGCTGCTGACCAGCACCGGCAGCCCGCAAACCGGGCTTCAGCGGGCGCAGATTCGCCCCGACGCCGGCGTGATTACCCTGTACAACACCTGGCTGGCGTTTTTGCTGGAAACCGGCGATGGCCGCAGCATCGAGCAGCAGGAGCAAGACCAGCAGCGCCAGTTAAACGAAGCCTTCGCTATCATCAGCGCGCAGCACCCGGACGGCAACCTGGGACGCATGATTATCGGCGGCACATTTAACAACGTGGCCGATTCGCCGCTGATCGGCCAGATGCGCGCCGCCGGCTTTAGCGACCCGTTCGCCGGGCTGCCGCAGGAACTGACGGCAACACTGTGGCGCACCGGGCTGCCGCGCGTGCGTCTGGATTATCTGTGGGTGCGTTCGATGCTGGCACTGGGCGCGGTGGTGATGGACAGCAGCGCGTCCGATCATCGTATGGCGGTCATCGAGGTGCAGATCAGCCGGGGCGGATAAAACCTACCCGCCCCGAACCGGCGAATCAGCCTGTCACACCACCTCTTCCCCGCGCTCGACCGACCGCAGCGCCTCACGGGCGGCGGCCTGCGCGGCGATCTGTTTGCTGCGCCCTGTACCGCGCCCGACAACCCGCTCGCCAATCAGCACTTCGACCACAAACTCTTTCAGGTGGTCTGGCCCGGTGGCGGAAACGGTGCGATAAACCGGCGTTTTGTTCAGTTCGGCCTGGCTCCACTCCTGCAAGCGGCTGCGGGCGTCTTTGTCTATCGCTTCTTCCAATACCTGGCCGATCAACGATTCCAGGCGCGGCAGAATGAACGCCCGCACCGCTTCAAGCCCTTGATCGAGGTACAGCGCCCCGGTTACAGCCTCGAAGGCCGCGCACAGATTGCTTGGCCGCTCGCGCCCACCGCCGGCTTCTTCTCCTTTGCCCATTCGCAAATGAGTGCCTAATCCAGCCTCCGCCGCCAGAAATGCCAGCGACTCGGTGCGTACCAGCGCGCTGCGTAACCGCGTAAGCTGGCCCTCCGGCATATCCGGGAAACGCTGAAACAGCATATCACCCACCAGAAAATCCAGCACCGCGTCGCCCAGGAACTCCAGCCGCTCGTTATCGCCCTCGCCTTCACCATGTTCGTTGATGTACGAACGGTGTGTCAGGGCTTGCCAAAGCAAACGGTCATTCTGAAATTGAACGCCGATTTGCTCTTGAAGATCATCTGTATCGGTCATCAATCCAACTGCTAACTGCTAATTAAACGCCTTAAAAATGAGCGACACGTTATGCCCCCCAAAACCGAACGAGTTACTCATCACAGTCTTTATCGGCATCTCGCGCGCTGTATTTGGCACGTAATCCAGGTCGCATTCCGGGTCTGGCTCGTCCAGATTGATGGTCGGCGGCGCGATCTGGTCACGAATCGCCAGCACAGAAAAAGCGGCCTCCATTGCGGCGGTCGCGCCCATACCGTGTCCGGTCATACTCTTGGTGGAACTCATCGGCACGCGATAGGCCTGCTCGCCAAAAACCATCTTCATGGCCTTCGTTTCCATCACGTCATTCAGCGAGGTGGCCGTCCCGTGCGCGTTGATATAATGCACATCGGTCAGGTTTAAACACGCATCCTCCAGCGCCGCGCGGATCGCCGCTGCCGCGCCTCTGGCTTCCGGGTCGGGCGCGGTAATGTGGAACGCATCGGAAGTCGAGCCATAACCGATCAGCTCCGCCAAGATGGACGCGCCCCGCGCCCTGGCGTGTTCCAGTTCCTCCATCACCAGCACCGCCGCTCCCTCACTGAAGACCAGCCCGGCGCGATTTTTGTCGAACGGTCGAGAAGCATGTTCCGGGTCATCGTTTAAACGCGAACAGGCCCCCACCCGATCAAAGGCCGCGATGCCGAGCGGGAAAATCGGCGCTTCGCCGCCGCCCGCCAGAGCCTGGTCAATCCGCCCAAAACGGATAAGATCAAAAGCGTGGCCGATGCACTCAGCCCCGGTCGCGCAGGCCGAAATCGGCGTAGCGGTCGGCCCCATAGCGCCGATTTCAAGGCTCACCAGGTTGCTGCCACCATTTACGATCAGCATCGGGATGCCGAACGGCGTGATACGGCGCGGGTCGCCGGTGCGATAATAATCGTTGGCGTACTCAAAATAACTTTCCACGCCCCCAACCGCCGAACCGATAATCACGCCGGTGCGGTGGCGATTGGCGTCCGTCACTTCAAAACCCGCGCTGCGAACTGCCTCCGCCGTCGCCGCTACCACAAAATGCTGGTAACGGTCGCGGCGGCGTACTTCTTTAGCCGGCATATAATCTGCCGGGTTCCAGTTTTTCACCTCCGCCGCGATTTTTACCTGATGATTCGAGGTATCAAAGCGCGTAATCGGCCCGATGCCGCTTTTACCCGCTTTGATGGCTTCCCAGGTTTCAGCAACCGTATGCCCCAGAGGCGAGACAATCCCCAGGCCGGTTACGACCACTCGTCTCGTCATGTAAGCTCCCATCATTCATGAAAAATAGCTTCATGTGTACAAGGCGCACCGATGCGCGCCGTTTGTAAACCCGTTTTTAACACAGGCTTCTGGCATTCGCCAATCTTCAGCGGCGGTCTCGCGGCGTGGGGTGATAAACTCCTTCCACCCAGGCCGCGCCATCCGGGCGCACCTCTTTTTTCCACACCGGCACAATCTCTTTCAATCGGTCAATGCCATAGCGCGCCGCCTCAAAGCAGCCCTGATCGCGGTGGCCGGATGAACAAGCGATCAGGATCGTGTTTTGCCCGACTTCCAGCCGGCCCACCCGCTGCACGATGGCGATGCCCTGCACCAGCGGCCAGCGTTCACGAATTTCCGCCGCAACCTGGCGCATCTTCGCCAGCGCCATCGGCTCGTAGGCTTCATACTCCAGGTGTTCGGTCTGAAGCTGCTCGCCCGCCCGTGCCGTTTCGCCCCGCACCATGCCGCTGAAAACGCAAACCGCGCCCGTCGCCGGGATGGTGATGGCGGCGATCAATTCATCGGCGCTGAAAGGTTCATCTGCCAGGCGCAGAATTTCCGGGTAGCTGCCGCCGCTGACCGGCGGGAAAAAAGCCACTTCGTCGCCATCATGAACCGCATCCGAGGCGAAAGCGTACTCCTGGTTAACCGCCGCAATCGCTGCCTCAATGTGCGCCTCTATAACCGGGTACAGCGCCATCACAGCGCGTTTGACATCCCCAACCGTCGCGCCATCCGGCAGTGTCACGGACAGCCGGTTCTGGCCGGCTGCATCTTTCAAAGTTGCGAACAACAGAACTTCAACGCGCATCAGGCCTCCGCTGTATAATCGCCCCGCTGGCCGCCGCGTTTTTCCAGCAGCCGTATTTCGCTCAGGCGCATTCCCCGATCAACGGCTTTCGCCATATCATAAACCGTCAGCGCGGCAACCGTTACGGCAGTGAGGGCCTCCATCTCAACACCCGTCTTGCCCACCGTGCGCGCCGTCGCCGTGATCTGTACGGCGCTTTTTTCGGCGTCCAGCGCCAGTTCGACATCAATATGAGTCAGAGTCAACGGGTGACACAAAGGGATCAGGTCGGCGGTTTTTTTGGCCGCCATGATGCCTGCCAGCCGCGCCACCATGATGACATCGCCCTTTTTCAGCGCGCCCTCTCGAATCAACCGCAGCGTTTCTGGCTGCATGTAGACCGACCCCGCCGCCACTGCAACACGTTCGGTATCCGGCTTCGCGCCTACATCTACCAGACGCGCCGCGCCGCTTTCGTCCAGGTGTGTCAAACGTTCGTCCACTGTTTCGTCCCTCACTGGTCAGTGACATCTCTCCATTATAGCCGAGGGGCAGGCTTGTTTTGCACCCCTGCCCCGTGTATACTGCAAACAATTTCATAAACATTGAATCGCAATCGGAGAAAACATCTTTGGGCATCTTTCGCAGCGGTCTGGCAAAGACGCGGCAGTCGTTTTTTGGACGCATCTCGCAGTTGCTCGGCAATACAGACCTTGATGATGACACCTGGGACGATATCGAAGCCGTACTTATTCAGGCCGATGTCGGGGTAGCAGCCACCCAGCGTATTATGGAAGACCTGAAAGCGCGGGTTAAACGCGACGGCATCACCCGCGCCGACCAGCTAAACGTCGCGCTGAAAGAAACGCTGCGCGGCCTGCTCACCACCCCACCGCCGATGAACGTCAGCGGTCGCCCGCTTTCGATCATCCTGGTCGTCGGCGTCAACGGCAGCGGCAAAACCACCTCTATCGCCAAACTCGCCAACCGGCTGAATCGCGCCGGTCGTAAGGTCATGCTGGCCGCCGGCGACACGTTTCGCGCGGCGGCAATTGAGCAGCTGCAAACCTGGGGCAAACGGGTAGGCGTGCCGGTCATCGCCGGGCAGCCTGGCTCCGACCCCGCCGCCGTTGTTTATGACGCGACCGCCGCCGCTCACTCGCGCGGGCATGACATCCTGATCGTAGACACCGCCGGGCGGCTGCACACTAACTATAACCTGATGGAAGAACTTGCCAAGATCAAATCCGTCTCCGGCAAAGTGGTGCCAGACGCGCCGCACGAAGTCCTGCTGGTGCTGGACGGCACGACCGGCCAGAACGCCTTGCAGCAGGCGCAAAAGTTCCGCGAAATGGTCGAGGTGACAGGCGTCATCGTCACCAAACTGGATGGCACGGCCAAAGGCGGCATGGTGTTTTCGGTCTTTAACGACCTTCACCTGCCGGTACACTACATCGGCCTGGGCGAAGGGGTGAACGACCTGGTACTGTTCAGCCCGGAAAATTTTGTGAACAGCCTGTTCGATGAGAATTAATTCGTGGGGTGGGTCTCGAACCCGCCTCTATCACGATTAAACCTGGAGGAATCCGTACAAATTCGATGGAAAGTTTAATCAGCCTGTTGACTACTCTTAAAAACCGTATTGATGGGCTGACGGCGCAGTTGGACATCACCGGCAAAATCCAGCGCATTCACCAGCTCGAAGAACGGTCCGGCGCAGCCGATTTCTGGAATGACCCCGAATCCGCGCAGAAAATTATGCAGGAAATCTCCCGGTTAAAAGAAGAAGTCGGGCGTTGGAACGGCCTTACTCAGCGCATTAACGATGCCCTGGAACTGGCGCAGTTTGATGACCGCAGCCTGCTGGACGACCTCACCAACGAAGTGAACGCCCTCACCGAAATCGTAGATCGAATGGCCTTACAGGCCCTGCTTTCCGGCCCCTACGACCGCGATAACGCCATCCTCGCCATTCATGCCGGGGCGGGCGGCACGGACTCGCAGGACTGGGCGCAAATGCTGGAACGTATGTACCTGCGCTGGGCAGAGGAAAACGGCTATAAGGTCGAAATTCTGGAACGCAGCGAGGGCGAAGAAGCCGGCATTAAAAGCGTGATGATGAGCGTGAAAGGCGAATATGCCTACGGTTATTTGCAAAGCGAGCAGGGCGTTCACCGGCTGGTGCGCCTCAGCCCGTTCGATGCCTCCAACCGCCGCCATACGTCATTTGCCAAAGTCGAACTCTGGCCGGATATTCAAGGCCAGCTCGATATCGAAATTAACGAAAAAGACCTACGAATAGACACCTACCGGGCGGGCGGCGCGGGCGGCCAGCACGTGCAAAAGAACGATACCGCCGTGCGGATCACCCATATTCCTACAGGCATTGTCGTCCAGTGCCAGAACCAGCGCAGCCAGATGCAGAACCGCGAGCGCGCCTTGCAAATCCTCAAGGCGCGGCTGTTTGAGATGGAGCGCAAAAAACAGGAGGCGCAGTTGGCGGCGCTTAAGGGCGAAAACATCAACGCCGAATGGGGCAACCAGATTCGTTCCTACGTGCTGCACCCTTACCAGCTTGTCAAAGACCATCGCACCGATTACGAAGTCGGCAATACCAGTGCCGTTCTGGATGGCCGCCTGAACGACCTCATGGACTCTTACCTTCGCGCCAAAGTCGCGCTCAAATCAGCCACTTAATACTTTTGCCGATATTACCTTTAAGGAGCACTTTGTGAGTACCGAAAACCTGGGCGAAAAAGTCACACAACTCAAACGGCGCTACGAGGAATTCGTCAACCGCGCCAATCTGTCCGGCATCACCAGCCGGATCAGCACGGTAACGACCGATCTCAGCCGGCTGCCGGGTATGATTGAGGAAATCCGCAGCCGGGGTTATGTTTACCGCGCCTTCCTGGAGAAAAAAGCGTCAGTGATGGCCGAGCAGTGGTCGCAAACCCAGGAACGCATCCATGACACGATCAATCGGGAAGTAGAAGACCTTCGCCAGCAGATGAAACACGCCGAGGCAGCCGTCCGGCAGCTTGATCTGCGCCCCACCCTACCGGCTATCACCGGCCTGGAAAGCACGCTGAACGTCATCCAACAAAAAGTGGAAGCTGCCGAAAGCCGCATCCGCAGCCTGTTTGAGCCGATTGAGCGCGAATTGCAGACCACCCAAGCGCAGATCGAAGAGGCCAAATGGTTCATGCAGCAAAAGGAAGAGGCCAGTTTTAGCTTCTATCCCGCCGAGGCGCTTTTCCTGGCGGCAAAAGCCGAATGGGTCGCCACCGGCAAAGGCAAACAGGACCCCGATGGCATTCTGTTCCTCACCGACCAGCGCCTGGTGTTCGAGCAAAAAGAAACGGTCGGCGGCGGCCTGTTTAAACGCGGCGAAAGCGTCCAGGAAATGAAGTGGGAAGTGCCGCTGAGCGCGGTTGAGGACGTGTCGCCAGAAAACAAGGGTTTCCTGGGCGGCAAGGATATGCTGCATTTTACGCTTGGACGCGGCGCGCCTTATCCCAAAATCACGATCGAAGTTAAAGGCGGCGTGGACTGTAAATACTGGGCGCGGGAGCTTAAACGAATGCTGAGCGGCGAAACTAAAAACGAACGCGCCAGCCAGCCCGACCCAGAAATGCTCGAAAAACTCCGCAGCGCGCCGACGGCCTGCCACGTCTGTAACGGCCAGCTTCCCCGTCTGGTAGCCGGGCAGACCGAGGTCGAATGTCCCTACTGTGGCACGGTGATCCGCATATAACCCGAAACCCGGAGAGGTGGGAAATCGTTTCCGCCCCTCTTGATAAGAATCTCGAATTATGGTATTCTATTAAGCTGGGTTAATTTGCGAACTTGCCACTTGACAGTATGGGGGAAGACGCCTATAATTTCCCCTACAAATGATTACGAACAGGCTCATCACGAACCCACGACAGCGGTGGAGATTACCTTCCATTCGCTGTTTCATCGTTGGTGGGCTTTTACAAACTCCGCTTTCAGCTTTTTGGAAGTCAAACCGCCCACATTTTGAATAGCTTGTCAGCGCAGAGGAGGACACGCTTTGGAAGCGAAAGATTTCAGCGCACTGCGCATCAGCCTGGCCTCACCCGAACAGATTCGTTCCTGGTCGTATGGGGAAGTAACCAAACCGGAAACCATCAACTACCGGCGGTTAAGGCCAGAAAAAGATGGTCTGTTCTGCGAGGCTATTTTTGGGCCCACCCGCGACTGGCAGTGTTACTGCGGCAAATATAAAAACGTCCGCTACCGGGGAATCATCTGCGATAAATGCGGCGTCGAGGTCACGCGCGCCTCGGTGCGGCGCGAGCGTATGGGTCATATCGAGCTGGCCGCGCCCGTCGCCCACGTCTGGTATACCCGGCGCGTCCCCAGTTATCTCGGCCTGCTGCTGGACATCAGCCGCCGCAACCTCGACCGGGTGCTGTACTTCGCCCAGTATGTCATCACCCATGTGGACGAAGAAGCCCGTCAGAAAGCCCTGGGCCGCATCGAGCGCGAGCTGAGCCAGAAAGAAATGATGCTGGGCGGTGACACCGAAGACCACCTCGAAACCATCCGCACCGAACGCGACAGCGTGTTGGGCGGGTTTGAAACCCGCATCAACGACATCAACGCGCATTATGATAACGAATTGAGCCGCCTGAGCGATCAAGTCATGCAGGAAGCCCAGGCCGTCCAAAGCCGCATCGAGGCGCTGATGGGCCAGGCTGCGCCGGCGGATATTAACTTCAGCACTACCAATGCTGTGATTGTCGCTAAAGGCGAACTGGTCGAAAATGACAGCATCTCGCGCATTCAGGCGGCGGTTAACAACTACCTGAGCAACCTGCAAACTGAAATCGAAGACATGCGCCAGCAAGACCTGAATAACCTCGACCAAGAGGCCGACAGCATTTCGGGCGAAGCGGCGCAAGCCATTGACGAACAGCGCACCGAGCTGGACAGCCGCCTGGCCCAGATTCGCCAGGCGGCCGAAAAAGCGCGCTCCGAACTCCAGGATTTACATGTCCTCCAGTTCCTTTCGGAAATGCGCTACCGGGAGCTGAAAAGCCGCTATGGGCAGGTTTTCCAGGCCGACATGGGCGCGGAAGCCTTCTATAAAATTTTGCAGAACATGGATATGGAACGGCTGGCGGTGGAACTGTGGCACGAAGTCCGCACGACCCGCTCCAAGCAGCGCAAGAAAAAAGCCACCAAACGCCTGCGTGTGGTGGAAAGCCTGCGTAAAAGCAACAACCGGCCAGAATGGATGATCCTGACGGTGCTGCCGGTCATCCCGCCCGACCTGCGCCCAATGGTACAGCTCGACGGCGGGCGTTTTGCCACCAGCGACCTTAACGACCTGTACCGCCGCGTCATCAACCGCAACAACCGGCTCAAGCACCTGCTCGAACTCGGCGCGCCGGACGTGATCGTGCGGAACGAAAAGCGGATGCTCCAGGAAGCCGTAGACAGCCTGATTGACAACAGCCAGCGCGGCAAGGCGCTCAGCCGCCGGGGCCGCCGCGAGTTGAAATCCCTCAGCGATATGCTCAAGGGTAAAAAAGGCCGCTTCCGCCGCAACCTGCTCGGCAAGCGCGTGGACTATTCCGGGCGTTCGGTCATCGTCATCGGCCCCAAACTTAAGCTGCACCAGTGCGGCCTGCCCAAAACGATGGCGCTGGAGCTGTACCGCCCGTTTGTCATCAGCCGACTGGTGCGGCACAACTACGCCAGCAACGTCAAGGGCGCCAAACGCATCATCGAACGCGAAAAACCGGAAGTCTGGGAAGTCCTGGAAGAAGTCATTAAAGAGCGCCCGGTGCTGCTCAACCGCGCCCCTACCCTGCACCGCCTGGGCATTCAGGCCTTCGAGCCGCAGTTGGTGGAAGGCAAGGCGATTCAGATTCACCCGCTGGTGTGCGCGGCCTTTAACGCTGACTTCGACGGCGACCAGATGGCCGTTCACGTCCCCCTCAGCGACAAAGCCGTTCAGGAAGCCCGCGACCTGATGCTGAGTACCCGCAACCTGCTCAAACCCGCCGATGGGCAGCCCATTGTCGGCCCGTCTAAAGACATGGTGCTGGGCAACTACTACCTGACGATGGACCCGACGGTGGAGATCATCACGCGCAAGGAACGCGCCTCCGAATTCCGCGCCATGCGCGCTCTGAAGGAAGGCAGCTACCGGGTCGGCATCGCCTTCCGCTCCAACGGTTATTATTATGCCCAGAACCACGAAATCCCCGGCATGGTGATGTTCTACGATGTGACCGAAACCGATGCCAACGGGCGCACCAAAACCATCGAAAAGGCGATTGATCGCACCATCCGCGCCGTCATCGAGGGCGAGGTGGATTGTATGCTCGCCAACGCCTATGAGATGAAAAAGCTGATGAGCAAGCGCGGGCTGGACGAAACCCTGGAAATTGCCAACCTGCACGAACGCCGTCATGTGGTGGACATGGATGAGGTAGAATATCTCTACAACCTGGGGATGGTGGATTTACACACCCCCATCCTGCTCGGCAACGTATACGACACGCGCAGCCCACAGGCCGACCCGGAGATCACGACGGTCGGGCGCGCTGTATTTAATCGCATCCTGCCGGATGAGATGCGCTTCGTCCAGGAAACGATGGGCAAAAAGCAGCTTCAGGAACTGGTCGCCAAGTGTTACCAGCGCCTCGGCGCCGACCGTACCACCGACATCGTGGACGCCATCAAAAATCTCGGCTTCCACTACGCTACCATCTCCGGGACGACCATCGCCGTCTCCGACCTGACCATTCCAGACGAACGTAAGGACATCCTGGCTGAAGCGGAAGGTGTCGTGGAACGGGCCGAGCGCGACTTCCGGCGCGGCCTGCTGACCGAAGAAGAACGCTACCAGATTACGATTGACGAGTGGAACCGCGCCAAAGACCGGCTGCAAGACCTCATCAGGCAGGCGCTCGACCCCTACGGGCCAATTGCCATCATGGCGATTTCCGGCTCGACCAAAGGTGGCTTCGGGCCGATCACGCAGCTTGCCGGGATGCGCGGCCTGATGGCCGACCCGTCCGGGCGCATCATTGACCTGCCCATCCGCAGCCACTTCCGCGAAGGGCTGACCGCGCTGGAATATTTCATCTCCACACATGGCGCGCGTAAAGGTCTGGCCGATACGGCGCTGCGTACCGCCGACGCTGGTTATCTCACCCGCCGTCTGGTGGATGTCGCCCAGGACGTGATCGTCAACCGCGTGGACTGCGGCACGGAAGCCGGCATGTGGATTCGCCGGGCAGACGATGTGGCCGGGCAAACACTCTATGAACGTATCGTGGGCCGCTGCGCTGCCAGCGACACCTACGACCCGGAGACCCGCCGGTTGATCGTCGCGCGGAACGAGATGATTGATGAGGACATCGCCGAAACAATCCAGAACAGCAAAATCGAAACGGTGCATGTCCGCAGCCCAATGACCTGCGCGCTCATTCATGGCATTTGCGCGCTGTGTTATGGGCGCGACCTGGGACGCGGCGAGATGGTTGAAATTGGCGCGGCGGTTGGCATCATCGCCGCCCAGTCCATCGGCGAACCCGGCACGCAGCTTACCCTGCGGACGTTCCACACCGGCGGCACGGCGGAAGCGCGCGGTGACATCACCACCGGTCTGCCCCGCGTTGAAGAGCTGTTCGAGGCGCGCAAAAAGCCCAAAGGCGAGGCGGTCGTCAGCGACATCGCCGGCATCGTGCGGCTGACCAAACGCGAAGGCGTGCGAATGGCGACCGTTATCAACAGCGAAGCTTTCAGCGAGCAGCATCAAATTCCGGTCGGCTGGGACCTGGACGTTGAGGATGAACAGGAAGTCAAAGAAGGCGAAGTCATCGCCCACGAAGTTGAGGGCGAAGGCCGCATCGTCGCCAAGATGCACGGCCTCGTTCATCTGGAAGGCCACCAGGTTTACATCCGCTACGAGCGCCGCCAGGAAATGGAATATGAAATTCCTTCCAGCGCGCGCCTGATGCCAGAAGTATACGACGGCGCGGAGGTCTACGCCGGGCAGCAGTTGACCGAAGGCTCGAAGAACCCGCACCGCATCTTACGTATCCTGGGCAGCGAGGCCACACAGCTTTATCTGCTGTCGGAAGTGCAAAAAGTGTACCGCAATCAAGGCGTGAACATCGCCGACAAACACTTCGAGATTATGATCCGTAAGATGCTCTCGAAGGTGCAGATCACCCGCAGCGGCGACAGCGCCCTGCTGCCGGGCGAATTGATAGACCGCCTGCAGCTGCTGGACATCAATGAAAAGCTGATCGGCGAGGGCCGCGAACCGGCCTCCGGCGCGCCGGTGCTGCTGGGCATCACCAAATGCGCGCTCAGTACGGACAGTTTCCTGTCGGCATCCAGCTTCCAGCACACCATCAAAGTGCTGGCCGGCGCGGCCATTGAAGGCAAGGTGGACAATCTCTATGGCCTGAAGGAAAATGTCATCATCGGCAAACTGATACCGGCAGGTACAGGCTTCCATACCTATCAGGATCGGGAAATGGTCGCGCCCAACGTCACTCTCGAATCGCAGGGTGCATTTGACGCCGATGCTGACGGCTTCGATGATATGGATAACATCGAAGAAATGAACATGAACGCCTGAACGCGGCCTTCAGGCGGGGCAAATGATTGGGGCGGGTATTTTACCCGCCCTTTTCGTTTTAAAACGCAAATTCGGCTCACCCGCCGCCCGAACCGGGGCAGACAGCATACGACTCCAACTGTGGGATGTCCGTTTTGATCGCGTCATAAAGCATCCAGTAGGCGGCGCGTTCACGGATGCCGCGCGGGATAATCAGGCTGTAGGCGGCGCGTTCGTCTCCGTTTTCGACCAGATTGCCCAGCACGCCAAAGTTCAGGTTCCACAGAATCATCGGCCCGATGTAATCCCGCTCCTGGCCGATCTCAAACGCCCGGATGATATAATCGCCCTGCTGGCATTCATTTACATAGTCCATCCAGGGTTCGGGCGCGCTGCCCGGTAAATCGGCCCAGGTCGCCCAACCGAACTCGGTTGCCCATAGCTGGGCGTCGGCATGGCCGTTGTTAACCATAATCTCGCGGTAATCTTCCAGATTATCCAGGAAGAAAAAATGCGGGTCGTCGTCCCAGCCAGGTTCGGGGTCAAAATCGCAGCAGCGCGCGTCCGGCGGGTTGCCCCAGCCGTAAGGGTGTATGCCAACGGCTACATCCTTATAGTTTGCCAGTCCTGCATTATACATCTGCTGCAAATAGGCGCGATCATCCACCGAACCGGGATTGTCCCCAGTCGGCGCCAGGCCGGCGGTGATGATGGCGATGTCCGCCGAATACTGCCGGACAGCCTCATAAGCCGGGCGGAATAAAGCCATATACTCGCCGCCGTTGATCGGCCTGCCCTGCCATTCGCGCTCAAGATTCGGCTCGTTCCACACTTCCACCGCATCCACCGCCGGGCCGAATTCACGCAGCATCAGGCTGATGAAGGCCGCCAGCGCATTCGGGTCGCGCGGCGGGCCGTCCTCAGTCTGTGTATCGCGCGCCCAGGGCGGGGCTTTCGCCACACTCACCAGGATGTTCAGGCCGTCATTGCTGGCCGTCTCCAGATAAATTTCCAGCCGTCGAAAGTCCTCGCTGATCTCGTCCGGGCCGTTGGGTTGCAGCATCGCCCACGCCACCTGGACTTTCAGCCATTTAACCTCCAGGCGGCGGATGTCCTGCATCGCCAGATTCCAGTCATCCTGATTCAGCGTTGGGTCAAGCTGGATGCCTATCGGGTTCGGGTCAAGGCCGGGCAGCGGCGTGGCCGTCGGGCCGCGCGGCGTGGCGCTGGGGCCGGTTGTCGGCGTGCTGGTGGCGGATGGCGTGGCAGTCGCGCGCGGCGGGCTGGTCGGCGGCAGTGTATAACCCGGCGCCAGCACCGCTCCCAGGACGGTCGGCGTCGGGCTGCCAGGGGTAGGGGACAGACTGGGTGTGGGTGTAGGCGTCGGTGTATGATCGGTCACAGTCACGGTCGCCGCCGTCACGGCTTCGGCCACCTCGACGGTTGGAACAGGTGTCCCCGGCTCAGGCGTCGGCGTGATATAGATATAAATAGGCGCTTGTGGCAAACAGGCCGCCAGCAGAACAGCCAGAAGGGTAATAAACAGAGTTGGTCGTATCGAGTTTATCATAGAGAAGCATACTACCACACGCTCTCGCTTCAAGCCATGAAAAAACGGCTAA
Organism: Anaerolineae bacterium; assembly: GCA_026645945.1. GTDB lineage: Bacteria > Chloroflexota > Anaerolineae > Aggregatilineales > Phototrophicaceae > CFX2. Next base: position 3,478 of record JAPKMO010000021.1, on the reverse strand, counting down.
AAGTCGGTCAAGCGTAGGTTACAATCCTGTGGTAAAATAGAACAAAAGTTCAAAGTTTGACAGGCAGGCCGCCTGCCCCTAGAATGAGCAGCGTGAACTCATGGTCAATCATAAATCAAATGGTACTTCTAAGGAACTTCCCATGACCAACGGCACAGTACGCCAGGTGAACATCGGCCAGGAAATGCGCGATGCTTACCTGGATTATGCGATGAGCGTTATCGTGGCGCGCGCGCTGCCCGACGCCCGCGACGGCCTTAAACCCGTTCACCGCCGCATTTTATACGCCATGTATGATATGGGGATTCGCGCCGACACACCCTACAAAAAGAGCGCCCGTATTGTCGGCGAGGTGCTGGGCAAGTATCACCCGCACGGCGACGCCGCCGTATACGAAGCGATGGTGCGGCTGGCACAGGATTTTTCCATGCGTTATGGCTTGATTGACGGCCAGGGCAACTTCGGCAGCATTGACGGCGACGGCCCGGCAGCTATGCGTTACACCGAGGCGCGCATGGAGCAGATCGGCGAAGAGCTGCTGGTAGATATAGACAAAAACACCGTAGATTTTGTCGAAAATTTCGATGGCAGCCTGAAAGAACCCCTTCTGCTGCCGGCCAGCTTCCCCAATCTGCTGGTCAACGGTTCATCCGGCATCGCTGTCGGCATGTCCACCAACGTTCCACCGCATAATCTGGGCGAGGTGTGTGACGCGCTGGTGTATATGCTGAACAACTGGAACAAACTGGATGACATCGGCGTAGAAGACCTGATGCGGTTTATCAAAGGGCCGGATTTCCCCACCGGCGGCCTGGTTTACCGACACATTGATGGACAGGAAAATGGCGAAGATACGCTGGCGGCGGCTTATGCCACTGGGCGCGGCAAAATCACGGTGCGCGCCAAAGTCCACGTCGAAGATATGGGGCGCGGCAAATCGCGCATTATCGTCAGCGAACTGCCCTACCAGACCAACAAAGCGGCGTTGATCGAGCGGGTGGCGGCGCTGGCGCGGGACGGAAAACTGGAAGGTATTGCCGACCTGCGTGACGAATCCGACCGGCAGGGCCTGCGCCTGGTGATCGAACTCCAGCGCGGGGCGGAGGCCGCGCCTATCCTGGCGCGGCTGTTCCAGCTTACGCCGCTCCAGGAAACCTTCAGCATCATCATGCTGGCGCTGGTGGATAACGAACCGCGCCTGCTGACGCTCAAACAGGCGCTTAAGGTTTATCTCGATCACCGGCTGGAAGTCGTGCGGCGGCGCAGCGAATACGAACTCAAACGCGCCAGGGATCGCGCCCATATTCTGGAAGGGCTGCTCAAAGCGATGGACGCGCTCGACGATGTGATTGCGACCATCCGCAAGTCACAAACCGTCGAAACCGCCCGTAATAACCTCAAAAAACTGCTGCACATAGACGATATTCAGGCACAAGCCATCCTGGACATGCAGCTTCGCCGGCTGGCCGCGCTGGAACGTAAAAAAATCGAAGAAGAATACAAAGAAAAAATCAAGCTCATCAAGTACCTAGAAGGGCTGCTCAAAAGTCCGCAGAAAATGCGGGATGTCATCGCTGAGGAGTTGGGCCTCATCAAAAACGCCTATAACGACCCCCGGCGCACCATCATCGTGGACGGCACAGCTTCGGCTGCCAACGTTACCGAATTCCTGATGCCCGCCGATGATACCTGGGTAACGCTGACGGTCGAAGGCAAACTGGGGCGCAGTTTCGAAAACGTACCGCCCAAAGTCACTGCCGACGTAGCCGAGCCGCCGCGTTTCATGCTGGCAAGCAATACCACTCACGTGCTGTACCTGTTCACCGCCGACGGCCAGTGCGCGACCATCCCCGTCCACCAGCTTCCGCAGGTCAACGATCCCGCCGAAGGGACACCGTTCAGCAGCCTGTGTCCGCTCAACAGCGGCCAGCAGGTCACGGCCATGCTCAGCCTGCCCAACGGCCTGGAAACCGGCTTCCTGCTGATGGCGACCGACGCCGGGGAAGTCAAACGCCTGCGGCTGGAAGACCTGCCCGGCCTGAGCGCCAACGCCTTCACCGTGATGGACGTGGAGCAGGACGACCGCCTCGGTTGGGTGCTGATGACCTCCGGCGAAAACGAAATCATCCTGGTTACGGCTCAGGCCCAGGCCATTCGCTTCAGCGAAAACGACGTGCGCCCAACCACCCTACCGGCAGGCGGGATGCGCGGTATTAAACTATCCGGCCAGCGCGACCGCGTGGTCGGCGCGATGGTGGCGGTTGACAACCAGTACGTGTGGACGATCACTGACGATGGCGTAGCGAAAATTTCGCCGGCAGCGGAATATCCGTCTCAGGGGCGGGCGGGCAGCGGCGTGATCGCCATGCGCCTGCCCAAAGACAGCCTGGAAATCGCCGCAGTAGCCATCGGTCGCCAGGACGACAACATCATCGTTTTGACCAACCGAAACAAACCGCTGTATATGCGGCTGGGGCGCGCGCCGCAGGTGGGGCGCGGTAAACCCGGCGGCGACATCGTGATCTCGCTGCGGTCAAAAGAGCGTGTGGCGGCGGTGGTCAGCTACCAGCCGCGTATAACCGAAACGGAAAGCGCGACCTGATGCCGCGATAAAAGCGGCATTTAATGGACGCGCTCCGCCTGGATTTCCCCCAGAAGTTCCTGAAGCGTGGGCGCGGGCGATACCCCCAGGGCGTTCTCAAGTTCGGATTCCAGCCGCCGGTAGGTGGCGATAGCATCTTCATGCCAGCCCAGCTGCCGGTACAGCAGCATGATGCTGCGCGCCAAGTCTTCGCGGTGGCGGTTGGCGGCAGAAGCCCGCACATACAAACCCAGCGCCTCGCGCGGTTTTTCAGCCTGCTCCATCAATTTGCCCAGACCGATCAACGCCTCGCTGTACAGATGCTCCATCTCCTGGCGGCGGCGTTTGACCCAATCCGTCTCCACCGATCTTAAAAATTTGCCCTGGTACAGCGACAGCGCATAAGACAGCAGCCGCGCGGCTTCCTCCGGCTCGGCGACGGCGCTGTTCTGTACCATCTCGGTGAACGAAAAGACATCGTAATGCAGGTCAATATTGGAGGCGATGCGGTAGAAACCAGACCAGTAGGTTGTCAAATCCACGCCCAGCACTTCGCTGATTTTACGCTTGGTGACATGAAAAACGTTAGTGGCTTCTCGCGTGCTGAGGTTCGGCCAGAAGGTTTCAAAAATCTGGCTGCGGGTCGTCATACCCCGGTCAACCAGATAAAAAAACAGCGCGCGGGGTAAAGTGCCGTCCCAATCATCCACGCTGCGCCCGTTTAACATCACCCGCCCGCTGCCCAGCGCGCGCACCTCTAAAAAGGCCATTTTGTCATCCAGGCGCGCGTAATCCGAAAGCATTAACTGTCGCTCTATCGGGATGAAGCCGGTCTGCTTGCGAACATCGGCAGAGTCGCGCACGAAGCCCGGCACCGCCCGCGTAAACAGCAAAACC